>QKGU01000329.1 GCA_003250325.1 Paludibacter sp. | reverse complement strand
TTTATTCTTTTGTGAAAATAATATAGTTTCCACTTAACCAGGTTCCACTTCCACCAACAAGTTTCATTACTATTTTTACAGTACCTGCTGTATTAACAGTGATATTTCCGGCATCAAAAGTTGTCATTGTTTCGGTCGAAGTCGTTGCCTGATTTTGAGTTCCTCCCAATAATGTTTGTTTTCCAGATGAATCCACATAAGAGAATTGAGCAACACCGCGGCTACTTAAAGAAATTTTATAATTTATCTTGACGTTGTATTGTCCCGCAAATGGTAAAGTCATTTTGTAAATAACAGAGTCTCCAACTGCAATCATCTTTGCCAATGAACTCTGCCCATTTTCGGAGTCCGGGTTTCCATTATTTACGGCACTTACTGCTATATTTTGGTTTGATTTTTCAATTGTTGTTTGAAAATTTTCAAATTCGAGACGGATAGGGTCGCCAGAGTCACCCGGAAATGGCACATCGTTGTTTGTAATGGTACTAATGGTTAATTGGGCTATTCCTTGATTATTGAATGTTAGATTGCAAGTCATCGCGTCATCTTCAGTTTTTCCATAGATTACGATAACTCCGGTTGAATTTGGCACTCCGTCAGCATTTATGATTAGGTCATTGCCTTGTATGGTCTCAGTATATGAAGTTATATTTTGATCAGCGAAAATCACTTGTTTCTCCTTATTTTTCAATTCTTGAAACCAGTAAGCCTTTGCTGGAGAAGTGTTTTCATACAAATTTATATTTAAACCATTTGTATTTAATTCACTTCCAGTATATTTACCCTTAAATGCGTAAGTAAATATATCTGTATCATCTAATGTAACGTCTTCTACCAAATAAGTCTTTGAATTATCCAACCAACGTAATGGATAGTTTGATGATGGAACTACTACGCTCCTTCCACCTGCAGTAGCTATCAAAAATGCCGAGCTTTTTTCGTCATTTGTGTACATCCATATATATGGCGCAACTTCTCTATCCCATTTTGCTGCGTCAGCATTAGTCCAACCTTGCCCTAGAAAAACAGGACGGACAATATTGTCTGTCAGTACTTTTACACGTGCCCCTTTACGCCAAGTGTTCAATAGCCCAAACAGATTTAGTCCTGCATCACTCCAGTTTGTTGGTAATTTATATGCTTTTACATCTCTGGCACTTAAAACGGCATAAAGTTCGTCTGCATTAGGAGTTGGATCGCCTCCGGAACCAAGATATATTGCATTTAAAGGTAAATGACCAAAATGAATACCTATTCCGTCAATAGGTTTATTCGCTCCTGTTATGGTCATCCAGCCGTTGTTAGGGAGGTGCACGAGTTCCGTCATTCTGTCTCCCGGATTAGGATAAAGATCAAGTTCACTTGT
Source organism: Paludibacter sp. (assembly GCA_003250325.1). GTDB lineage: Bacteria > Bacteroidota > Bacteroidia > Bacteroidales > Paludibacteraceae > Paludibacter. The sequence continues at coordinate 25,491 of QKGU01000329.1, read as the reverse complement.
AACTTTTATTTCGTAATCAGGATTGTCTTCTACTATATCATTCATCATATTACGCGATAAAACATCTTTTCGATATACATTATCGCTAGGATGAGAATAGCTTGTTTCATCCAAATTTTGCCAATATTGAGTCAAATCTACCGCCTGATGTTTCAGGTCGTAATCGTGAATCATGGTTTGTAACATGATTTTTTTATTTGCCAGAACTGTTGGATCTGCTAAATCATGACCTTTATTGTGTCCTCCACCACTATTGCTGTACCAAAGTCCGAGTTTGAATCCATTCTTTTTTATAGAGTCAGCCATTATTTTCATGCTTGGAATACCCGGTGTGTTAGATACAATAGGGTCGCGGGTATAGTCGTTATCAGTTATCCATTTACCATCTGTAGTGGAATTATTCCAACCATCGTCAATAAGAATAAGATCATATCCAGCACGTTTAGCTTTAGGGAAAACAGTATTATAAAAATAGTCCTCTGTGCGTAAACCATTGCGAAACCAATCCCAATCATTAATCATTAACGATGTTGTGGTATTATGAAAACGGAATCTTTTTCGGAAATGCTCTTCGACTGCCATTTTGCCATCTACAATATCTCCTTTGAACGCAGTGATGTTTACAGCGATGTATTCAAATTCCTCGTTTGGAAATAGAACTAATTGAAAAGACTCTGGACAAGTAATTACCTTAACGAGATTGGAACTTTTCACAGACCAAGCTGTTGGTATGGCAAATGGTCGCAATTGATAGTAATATGAAGGTGTTTCCTGTTTTTCAGGGATCTCCGGTCCATATTGTGTTTTCCAGTTTACTTCAGGGGCAATATACCAACCATCGTTAGTGTTGTAAAGATTGATAAGGCATTTTACTGCATCATTGGCATTATTTTCCATGGAAGATTCGTCAATATTTCCAGTCGTACTGAGCCACTTGCTGTTAGTAACATAGTGGATATTGTGTGCATTATTAGGCAAATCAAGACTAATCACGTCTGATTTTTCAATCATTAATTTCGCGTTGTTTTTCTTGTTTTTTATGAAATTTTGGTAACGTAATCCGGATCTCCCATCGAATATTTCAAATACAAGTTTTACTTGAATGTTTTCTTTTTCAATTGTAACGGACAATCTTTTTCCCAATGTAGTATTATTCAGTGACCTTGACATCACAATATTTTCAATTGTATGCGTTTTGTAAGTCCAATTAGTATCACTTGCCTTGTATTCAAAATCTATAGGAACTGTATTTTTATTTGTTGATATAAATTGTCCTGTGTAATTAAAGAGTAAACTGTTAGTACCAATGTAATTTTTATTAGCTTCTTTATTAAAAAATTGTTTTAATGAGATGCCAGATGTTTGTTTAAATTCTATTTCAAACAAAACCACATCATTGCTTAGAATCCAGTTCTTCCCACCTGCAATTGTTGACTCAGTAATCACTGCCTGAGAGGCTTGAATTTTGAGAATCCCGAAAAGGTGTATCAGGATAATTATATATATTGCTCTTTTTTTCATATTGAATATTTTTTTTGAAAGTCAATCAAATCATTTGATAATGAATTAAATCACTATAAAAAAGTTATGGTTGTTTTGTCTTGTTCTATAGATTTCAAATTACTACAAGTTTATATTCTGATATAACTTTTGATGGGAGGGTTATTCTCAATAAATATATTCCCGCCGATTTTGGCGATTGAATTTTAAGCTGAACATTCCCTTGGTCTGTGCTGATTATTCTTCCAAACATGTCATATACTTCGACAAGTGCATCAGATTCTAAAGAATTAAAATCAACATTTATCATACTTCCCGTTTTAACAGGATTAGGATAAATACTTGTTTTTATATCTGTCTTATTGTTGATATTTGACACATAATCTTGCTGATATGCTCCAACGCTTACCTTATTGTTTGAAACCCGGTTATTCCCAACCAAATCACTATATAATGCAATTGGTAGATAATTTATATTCCCTTTTTCGGCTAATATTGAAGATGTTGTCAATCTGTAATTTTTTGCTGTTACATCAACAAACCCCAGTTCCGATACATTATTAACTAAGACATTCGCTTCGCCAGCAGTTACAACTGATGATTCAACAGCAGAATAAGCATAATATGGAGCTCCAATGTATTTATCGGACCCGCCTGTAGCTGTTAAATTTCCGGCAACAACGGTATTATACACTTTAACCACTGAATTGCCATCAATAGCAGAAGATGTGTAACTGGATGATTCTAATTTGTTGTCAACTATTGTGCTGTTCAGGATAGTAATATCTCCTCTTGCACAAATGGCACTACCCATTGAAGATTGGTTTTTTGTTAATAGGCAACCTTCGATACGGCTTCCATCTAAAGCAAATACTCCGCCTCCTTTTCCATCACTACTTGTAATAGTATAATATCTGATCCCTCGAATGTGGTTGTATTGCCATATATTAACTTTCTGTATATCATCGTTCTGGAAATTAATATACCAAACAGAAGCCATACCATTATGTTCTGCTGATGTTGATGACCAGTATTTCTTGCCAGATAACGGGGTCTTTCCATATGCAGATAAAGATGCTTCTACCAATTCATATGTTTTTGTTTGTTTAAAACTTCCATCTCCTTGACGTTCAATGAACCGAGCCCACTCTCCGGCAGATGGAATATACCAGTCGGATTGTCCGCCTCCTCTAAATGCCTGAATTGCTTGTGTCGCTCGTGATTTTGCCAGAGAGTAAGTGTTTATTTTACCGTTCATATCAAGTATGGCATCTTCAATATTATTAATATTTGTGTTGCCGTTATAATAAATATGATAGTTCCGTCCGCAATCTTCTTCAGAAATTATCCACACTTTCTTTTCATCTTTGTTCACTTGAAATATGACTCCACCTTCCTGTGGAATGTAATCGCCAATAGCAGGCATTGCGGTACTGTTATTTTTTATAATGCAACGCCTAACAATTCCATTTTTTCGCAAATAAACACCACCTCCGTTTTGCGAACTACCATTCTGGATTATAAAACCATCCCAAACAGTAGAAATCGAAAAATCAGAACTTTGTGTTAATACCCGATAGCTATTATTCCCATCCAGAATCGTGAGATTCTCATTTGTCCCAGGCATTTTTCTTTCATTTAGCTGTCTTTCATTTCCGGAAAAGCCTCCATAAACTGAAACACCTTCTTTCATATAGAATCCTCCCTGATATGTTCCTGTACTAACCCAAATATTATCACCCGACTTTGCACCATCTACAATCTTTGAAAGATCGTCTGAGGCGTTTTCCCAAGAGCTCCCATTTTTGCTTCCATTCCCGGTTTGTGTAACAAAATATGTCTGTTGAGAGAATAGAATCTGACTTGAGATAATAGCTATAATTGTATGTAGTATTCTCATAATTAATAGATTATTAGATAATTATTTTTGATCTAAACGTCTTACTATTTTGAAGAGACTGAGCTTCCAAAATATATAGTCCTTTGTTGAGAGGAATCTCAATTGTTGATGAATTGAGCATAATAGTTTGGAGTAAGTTGCCTTGAAGATTATAAATATTGCAGACAAAGTTTTCAGTTTCATTATTTTTAATGAATAATTTTTGTCCTTTCGAGAAATAATTAATATTTAAATCTGAGTTAATGTTTTTTACCGAAGAGTAACTAGGTACTTCACCCAATAATTGTATTTCAGAAACGTGTGTCATATCTCCACCGTTATTTGCAGTAACTTCTAACCGATAATAAAGATAATCACGAGCGTTGGGGACCTGAAATTTCATATTTACATAATTTGTTGCAGGAAATATAAAATCGCTATATTCAGCAAGTGTTTGCCACGTTATTCCCCAATTATCAGATGCAACTAAACAGAAATTGCGCGGATTTCTATCTGTATTGGAAATGGCTCCAACAGCTATCGAAAATTGCGTAACAATCACATCGGTTTCGAAATTATATTGAATCCAAAGAGATGTTCCATTTACAGTGTATTTGTTTTTGAGACCATCAACGGCATGTGAGGCTACTTCTATATATGAATCTCCTGTAATACCATTATCAGAAAAGCTATAAATTCCATTATTACCGAAAGCACTTTCCTGTTTTGTGTTTTTATCTGAGATACTCACCTGAATCAAATCGTCAGGATAGTTTCCGTTGGTAACACCAGGGTATCCAAAGAGTTGAAATTCTGCCAGCGAGATGTTATTTTGTCCGCTGTATTTCAATTTAAAATATCTAAAAGCACCTTTTGTTTCTAAATCGACCTTCATAATCTGTCCCGCGTCTCCTTTTGTGTTTTTTGATACATCGGAATCAATGCTTATAGTTGCTGTTGTCCAATTTGATTTATCGTTTGAAGCCAGAAGTTGGATATTCGCCATACTTATCTTTTGTTGCAGATTCCCACTATACACAAGAAATCCGGAGCAATATAACGGATTGGCTAATTCAAAATCAACTTCCATATTAGTAGAATTAACTACAGTATAAAGCGTTGCTTCATTTTTGTCGGTTAGATTTACTAGACCTGTGGAATAAGCTGACGTTATTTTCGCTTCATTAGTATAATCCCAATGAAAGATATTCGAATTCGTTTGTGATATCGCCAATAGCGACAGAAACGATAACATAAAAAGCAGTAGTGTTTTTCTCATTTTTTAGATTTTAAAGTTCACATTTATTGTTCATTCATTAGATAGTGAATAAGGATAATCCGCTTTATTTACTCCTCGTGAATAATTTGGTGCTTCACTCATCTGTAACTGTATTTTTGCGCCTTTCACAAGGGTAGTGTGATTCAGATAGTTTTTTGTATATTTCTTTCCGTTTATTTTCAGATTATTAATATAGCATGCCTGCATCGAATTATTTTTCGATATTATTTCTATTTTCTTTCCATTTTCAAGGTTTACTGTCGCTTTTTTGAATAATGGTGACCCGATAACATATTCGTCACTTCCGGGGCATACGGGATAAAATCCGAGTGCTGAAAATACATACCAGGCTGATGTTTGTCCGTTATCCTCGTCACCACAATATCCATCTGGGTTAGAGTTATATAGACGATCCATTGCTTTTCGAATCGAATATTGTGTTTTCCACGGTTCCCCAGCATAATTGTATAAATAAATTAGATGTTGGATCGGTTGATTTCCATGAGCGTATTGTCCCATATTAATAACCTGCATTTCTCTCATTTCATGTACCAAAAAGCCGTGGGTATCACTTCCGGGACCAAATGTAGGTGGCATTGCAAAAACAGAGTCAAGCATGTGTGTGAATGTTTTTGTTCCTCCCATCAGATTAATCAGTCCATTTATGTCGTGAAACACAGACCAGGAGTAGTGCCAGCTGCTTCCTTCGGTAAATGCATCCCACCATTTTTCAGGGACAAAATTGGATTGGAAACTTCCATCTGCATTCCGTCCGCTCATTAGGTTGAAAGGTTTATTAAAGATGTTTTTGTAGTTCATAGCTCTCTTTTTGTAAATAGCTAATTCCGACTCTGGGCGTCCTAATTTTTTACCCATTTGGTAAATACACCAGTCATCATAAGCATATTCAAGTGTGCGGGCTCCACTCTGACTTACATTGTAAGGAACATAACCTAATTCATTGTATTCCTTATAAGCCATTCTGCCCGAAGATTTTACTGTAGGATGTACATCGTTTGCATCATGTAATAGTCCTAAATACATTTTTTCAGCATCAGTTTTTATTATGCCCTTGATATAGGCATCTGTTACTATCGAAGCTGAGTTGTTGCCAACCATACAATCTCTATGACCCGGACTTGACCATTCGGGATAAAAACCACTTTCTACATATGAGTTGAAGAATCCTTCTTGCATCTTCGTGCCCATACTTGGATACACTAAATTTATAAATGGCATTAAACTGCGGAATGTATCCCAAAAACCGGTATCAGTAAACATATATCCGGGAAGCGTTTTCCCATTGTGTGGACTATAATGCACAATCCGACCCTGAGCATCTATTTCGTGGAACATTCTTGGAAAAAGCACGGAACGATATAGGCAGGAATAAAATGTTCTTAGCTGATCGATATCGTCTGATTCTACATCTACTTTCCCAAGTACCTCATTCCATCTTCTTTTACCTTGTTCTTTTATCTGGTCGAATGTTTTGTTCCCCTGTTCTTTTAAATTTATTTCAGCTTGTTCGAAACTAATAAATGAAGATGCTACGCGAATATTTACTTTTTCCCCCTTTGTTGTTGAAAATCCAATAATTGCACCTGTATGGTTTTCTTTTGCTTCGATTTTGTTTTCACGTATTTCATTATTTCCAACTACAGCCGTATAAGAGAATGGTTTGTCAAAAACAAGTACAAAATAATTTTTAAAATTATCCGGCACGCCTCCACTGTTTTTTGTTGTATAACCGATAATTTTATTTTGTTCAGGGATAATTTTTACATAAGAGCCATTATCAAAGGCATCCAGAATGATGTAAGATTGATCACTTTTGGGAAATGTGAATCTGAATATTGCGGATCGCTCAGTAGGAGTTATTTCAGTAACCACATCGTGGTCAGCTAAATATACACTGTAATAGTAAGGTTTTACTTTTTCGGTTTTATGAGTGAACCAGCTTGCACGTTTGTCCTGATCAAAGACTACTTTACCTGTTATTGGCATGATGGAAAATTGTCCATAGTCATTTATCCACGGGCTTGGTTGATGCGTTTGCTTGAATCCCTTAATTCTGTCGGAATTGTATGTATATGTCCAACCATCCCCCATATTTCCTGTTTGAGGAGTCCAAAAGTTCATTCCCCAGGGCATTGCAACTGCCGGATATACATTTCCATTTGACAGTTCATATTTTGAATCTGTTCCCATTAATGGATTTACATAATCGGTGTAATTTTTTGCTTTTTGTGACTGCGAGAAAGAACAAAAAGAAAGAAGACCAAATAGGAATAACGGTTTGAGTTTGTTCATTTTGCGTTAAATTAATTTTGTGTGAGTTTGTTGAATAAATTTATAGGCTATTAAGTAAATCAGATTTACCATCATCAATAAGTTTGATAATTAATTCTCCGAAAAGTGTATTTTGCCAAGCGAACCATTTGCGTGTGAAATTGTCAGGGTTGTCTTTATTGAAAGATTCATGTATAAAACCTGTTCCTGCATCAGTTGTCATAAGGAGTTTAAGACAATATTTAATTTCTTCATCATTTTGGCTTGTAAATGCTTTCATCATAATGCTCATGGGCCAAATCATATCGTATCCTACATGAGGTCCTCCAATTCCTTCCCCTGCTTTTCCTTTGAAAAAGTAAGGATTATCTTCACTCCAAACAAAATTTCTTGTATTTTTATAAATAGGATCTTTCAATTCAACGTCTCCTAAATAAGGCATGGCAAGTAAGCTGGGAACATTGGCATCGTCCATTAGTAGTTTATTACCGAATCCATCTACCTCAAAGGCATATATCTTACCGTATTTAGGATGGTTATAAACAGCATATTTTTTCAAAGCTCCTTCTACTTCTTTGGCTAAGTCAATACATGTTTTAGCCATTTCAACGTTTTTATTTACCTTTAAAAGAATCTCAGAAGCTTTTTTCAGAGATGATACCGCAAAGAAATTTGAAGGCACTAAAAATTGAAGAGTGGTAGCGTCATCTGAAGGACGAAAAGCGGAAGCGATTAATCCAACAGGTTTTACCGGATTACCCTTTCCATCATTTGACATTGTATCTAATTGTCGCTCTGTTTTTCGTTGGAAAGAATAAGATCCTACTCCATCTTTTTTCTGTTGTTCTTTAAAAGTTTTCAGAATGTTCGTTATTGCCTGCAACCATTCTGTCTGGAATATGCTTGAATCACCGGTTACTTTCCAATATTCGTAGGCTAAACGTAGTGGATAGCAAAGAGAATCGATTTCCCATTTTCGCTCATGAAGTTCAGGTTTCATCGCAGTTTTATCAGTCATCCATTGATGATCTGGATTTGGATCATGAGGGTCAAGAAACGCATTGGCGTAAGGATCAAGTATAATACATCTAAACTGACGTAGGATAGTTCCTCTTAGCATTTTTTTTAATGCTTCATCTTTATTTGCCAATGGAATGTATGGCCAAACCTGAGCACCTGAGTCTCTCAACCACATTGCATGAATATCTCCTGTATAAACCAGGGTGTCATCATCGCCATTTTCCAATGTGTAATACCGTACTGTTGTGTCTATTGTATTTGGGTAACAATTTGTAAACATCCAGCGCAGTTGTGCATTTGTCAGTATTTTTGTTACTTCTGCTATTTTCGTCTCTACGATTTGTGATTTAAATAATCTGTCATTTTCGACAGGGCGTTGGGATGGATAAGTTCGTGTGTTATCACTTTGTAAAATTATGGCACTTGCTTTCGCTTTGTAATCAACTTTTTGTTTTTTCTGAGCATTAATTGTCCCAGAATATAAAGTGTTAATCATTATTATGGATAAAAATCCGGCATGAAACAATCGTTGTCTAAATGTCTTTTTTTTGTTCATAGTATTTATTTAATACGTTATATACTTTAATCTTATGGTAGATCGCTAAAGATTAATTCTTTTAAATTGTCCGTTTTCATACTTTCTAGTGGTGTTGAACAAAGTTAAAAGCCACTTTGAGTCATTTCTTGTTTTTAAAGTCCAATCGTTGTTAAATAACCGATTATTTTCATACATATAACTTCAAGCGGGTTCAAGATTCGTGTAGAAAGAGGTTAAATGCTTTTTGTATTTCGTCGATATTGTAGATGTAAAAAGTTCAATAAAAAAGTGTTAGTTTGAGTATGTTATTTTATAAATATATTTTGTTAAATGAATTAAGAGTATGAATAAGACAAAAGTAATCGACGTGTTTGTAATATGGATTGTGCTTTTATATCGAATAAGTATCATATTTTTCATTTTTAGTGTTTGATTTATTGTTTCGTTAAATAAAATGGTGCTATGTATAATATATCTTACTGCAACTCTATCTATTAGATTATTTCTTCCAGAGTGTCATATTTTTCATTTTTAGTGTTTTTGTTTGCCTAATAAATGTTTATCTTCTTTTGCATTTATAGTAATTGTGTATTTTTAAAGTTGAAAACAATTACATAAAGCAAATATTATATGAAGAGCACTAAATTACTATTGATAGTATTTTTTTTAGTAGCGAATTTTCTCAGCTTGACTGCGCAAGAAAAATCGTTACATTTTATTTCAACATCACATTTAGATACACAATGGAATTGGGATGTGAAAAATACAATTGATGAATACATTCCTAATACGTTAAATCAAAATTTTGCATTGTTTCAAAAATATCCGAGTTTTCAATTCAATTTTGAATCGTCGATACACTATAAATGGATGAAAGAGTATTATCCGAGTCTTTATGATGTTCTAAAACTGTATATTCAAAATGGAAGATGGCATGTTAGCGGAGGTAGTGTTGATGCAAATGATGTGATGATTCCATCGGCAGAGTCAATAATGCGTAATTTTCTCTACGGACAAAAGTTTTATAAAAAGGAATTTGGTAAAAAAGGAGGGTCGGATTTTATGCTTCCTGATTGTTTTGGATTTCCATATTCGTTGCCTACTATTGCTAAGCATTGTGGTGTGACGGGATTTCACACTCAGAAATTATCTTGGGGATCGGCATATGACTACAATAGTCTGGCTCCTTTTGGAATTTGGAAAGGAGTAGACGGTTCGGAGATATATGCGATATTTAAGGGAGAAGCATATGATCAACACGAGATTTACAACAAAGATATGTCTAATGATGCTGAAATGCTTAGTTTGGCAAATCAAAATAATTTAGAATACGGCGTTCCCTTTGTATTTCGATATGTAGGACCACGAGGTGATAGAGGTGGTGCGTTGAAGGACAATGATGGTGCCGGAGAAAACACACCATATTGGTTAGAAACAAGTGTAAATGCAGCAGGACCAATAAAGGTACATCTTTCTGCTCCAACTGATATTTTTTCCTTATTGGATCAGTATAAAAATGATAAATATTTTGTTTGGAATAATGAATTGCCAATGACAAAACATGGAGTTGGATGCTATACCTCTAATGCGATCATGAAATATTGGAATCGGAAAAACGAATTGTTGGCAGATGCAGTCGAAAAATCGGCTGTTTGTGCAGACTGGATTGGAGGATTGAAATATCCTTTAGAGAAAATAGGTGATGCGTGGACAAATATACTTTGGCATCAATTTCATGATGACCTGACAGGAACATCTGTGCCAAGTGCTTATACGTTCTCTTATAATGATGAAGTTCTGACAAATCTGAATCTGTCTGAAATACTCAAAAATACGATTGGAACTGTTACAAGAAATATGGATACAGAAGTAGGTGGAATTCCGTTTGTAATATATAATCCTCTTTCCATCGAACGAACTGATGTGGTAGAAATATCGGTTCCCGTAGTTTCGGAAGTTAATAACATCCGTGTTTTAAATAACAATGGTAATGAAGTACTTTCGCAAATATTGAAATATGATGATTCTACAAAATTATTACATCTTATTTTCGAAGCGACTGTGCCTTCTTTAGGATACGCAATCTATGAGCTGAGATTGAATGAGACGAGCTCGCTTAGTTCTGATCTTTCGGTCTCAAATCAGAGGCTTGCAAATAATCAATATATAGTTAATATAAATTCGGTTGGAGATATTAGTCAAATATATGATAAAACCATTGAAGTCAATACATTAAATTCTCCGATAAGGTTAGCTATGTTGAATGATGCGTCAACCGAGTGGCCATCCTGGGAAGTTACGTGGAATACGGTTAATGCATCTCCATCTGTCTTTGTGGATGAGAATGTGAATCTAAGCATTGAAGAAAATGGTCCGTTGCGTGCTAGTATAAAAATAACAAGAACCAAAAATGGATCCGATTTCGTACAGTATGTTCGTTTGATGCCGGCAAGAATTAGTGGTAGGATTGATTTTGTAAATGAAGTAAATTGGCAGTCACGTGGAACCTTGTTGAAAGCTATATTCCCACTTAAAAATACAAATAATAAAGCAACATATGATTTGTCTATTGGAGCAATAGAGAGAGGGGTAAATACCTCAAGGTTGTATGAAGTTGCAGGACACCAGTGGGCTGATCAAACGCATATTAGCAATATTTATGGCGTTTCAATACTTAACGATTGCAAATACGGTTGGGATAAGCCGGATGCGAGTATACTTCGTTTAACGTTGCTCCATACCCCCTCGGTAGGTGATAACTATATATATCAGAAGGATCAAGATTTAGGGTTCAATAAATTCACCTATTCTTATTATGTACATGAAGGCAAATGGAGCGAAAAAACTCAATGGGAAGCAGCGCGCCTTAATCAACCAATGGTAGCATATCAGGCATTAAAACATACAGGTAATTTGGGAAAATTGGTTGATTTTGTGACTGTGAATACAGAAAAAGTTGCAGTTAAAGCTTTGAAAAAAGCTGAAGATTCGGACGAAATTATTGTACGCGTATATGAATTAACTGGTTCTGCTCAACAAAATGTGAAAATTACATTCCCCACCAATATTGTTTCGGCAAGAGAAGTGAATGGAATTGAAGAAAATGTGGGTGCTGTTAACTTCTCTTCCAATGCAATATCATTTGATATCAATAAGTTCCAACCCAAATCTTTTGCAGTAAAATTAGCTAATCCAAATAGTCAAAAAAAGATTGAAAAACCAGTTTCAGAATTTGTCGATTTAACTTACAATGTCGATGTTATGAGCATGGATTCACGTAGAAATAACGCAACCTCTGGGGTTCAGTATGCTTATCCGGCAGAGTTGCTTAGTGATACTATTTACTCAGATGGCATAGCTTTTAAAATCGGTAATCGGGCTAATGGTGCATACAATGCAATATACGGAGCAGGTCAAACAATAACTCTGCCTGCAATGACTAATGCCAAAAAACTTTATATCCTTGCTGGGAGTAAGAATAAATCAGGAACTAAAGCCAATTTTGTAGTTGATGGTGTTACTTATAGTCTTAACATCCCATATTATGCCGGAAATGTAGGAGAATGGGAGACGCAGTATAATTTAGGAACAACATTCAGAAGAGAAAATGTCGCTTTTACGGCAACTCATCGCCATAACGTATCTACGAATAAGAACGATGCTTACGATTATATGTATATGTATAAATATTGTATTCCTGTAAGCTCTAATGTGTCACAATTCACTTTGCCGGTAAATTCGGATTTGTATGTTATGGCTGTAACTTTGTCGGATAATGCCAATGACGATGTTTCTGTGGCTACAGAGATAACTTCTTTGCCAGAGAATACCTTCAGTGCAAATAACTGTCAATGTACAAGGCGACTTACACCAAGTTACGTTTTAGCTTCGAATTATAACGGAACGGCTGAGGGCGCAGACAAAGCCATCGACATGGATTTAAACACCAAATGGTGTGTGACAAATAATAGTATGCCATATCTTGAAATGACTTTTAACGAACCTGTCGAGATTTGCAGCTGGCTTGTCATGAATGCCGGAGCCGAGTCGTTCAGTTTCGTAACCAAAGCTTTTAGTTTACAGCGATATGATAATGGTAGTTGGATAAATGTAGATGTGGTTTCAAATAATGTCGAAAATAAAGTATTACGTTCGGTTACACCTTTTACTGCTCAAAAGATAAGGTTACAAATTAATCAGGCAGAACAGAATGGAACGACAACTCGCATTCTTGAGTTCTCAGTTTATGGCAAAGACAACATAACTTCTATTAAAAGCCCTGAAACAGGAATCTCAAAATTTCAGATTATTAGTGCATCTCCAAATCCGGTAGAATCAACTGCGCTGATCAAATGCTCAAGCACTGAAAGTATTTCAAAAGTAAAATTGAACGTTTACAGTATTCTTGGATGCCTGGTAGATAGTAAAAATTATATAATTAATGATATAAATGGAAATTTCGAATTAACTTGGGACAGTTCCTCTGTAAAAGAAGGGACCTATTTATGTGAAATATTAGCTTATAATGGAAAGTCACTTATAGCTTCCAGTATAAATAAATTGTTAGTAAAAAGATAATTAAAAGCACTTTTGCAAATTCACCTCAATTGATACAAGACTTCAATCAACGAGTTTTGTGTCAATTGAGTCAGGAAAATATCCCAAAGAACTTAAATTATCCTAACCCCAACCAACTTCAGCAAATTTCTTAAATGATATGCCACCAATAGCCGGGTGGTTTGTATTATCGATGATTTGTGTATTTTTGACTCTCAATAGACTTTTTCGACACACTCATTTATATCTTTATCAGAAAAAACTTATAATCTACAGAGGCTATTTTTTTGTGATTTAGATTATCTTAAATAATACAGATATGAAAAGAACCATTTTATTACTATTGGCAATTTACTCATTTTGTCAACCTTTTTATGCATCTTATGGCTTATATAATATGGAGAGGCTGAATAATCTGCTTTCAAATAATGCCATTTTAAGTATGCATCAGGATGCGTATGGCTTTATGTGGTTCGGGACATACGATGGTCTAAATCTTTATGATGGAAGTAAAGTTACAACATTTCGCTATGAACAAAACAATCCAGCCTCTTTATCAGGAAATAATATTCATACAATTTTAAGTGTCGGTTCAGATTATTTGTGGATAGGAACTCAGGTTGGTCTGGATAAATTTTCGATAAAAGAGCGTAAAGTTGTAAAGTCATATCCTCAATATAAGAAGATACATTTAATAACAATAGATCCGGAAACGAAAACAACGTGGCTCATTGTAGAGGATAATTGTCTGGAGTATTATAATTCAGCAGAAGAAAAATTTCATAAATTATTTTTTAAAATTCAACAAAATGAAATAAAATCTTTTTTTGTAGACAAAGAAGGGCGATTGTGTATAGTGAAAGCAAATGGAGATTTGCAAAGCATTGTAATGAAGGACGCAAAAGGCAAGAACTCAAAAAATATTTCAATCCAGATACGAAAAATTCATGAAAAAGGAATTGGTCAGGTCTTTTACGAAGATGGAAATATTTATTTCATTGACAATGATCTTGATTTATTTTTCTATGATCATATTAAGCAACATAAAATATTGTTACGTAATATTTCTGATTTGGTTAGAAAGTATAACTATATAACTTCATTAGTTGTTTTTCATAATGACATTTTTCTGGCATTTATGTATGGAGGTCTCATTAAACTTAATATGTCGAATCTTGATTTGCCGGAACCAATTAATACAACTATTGGAATTTTTGGGCTGCAAAAAGATCGATTTCAAAATGCAATTTGGGTTGGAACGGATGGTAGAGGTGTTGAATTATACTATAGTGAGAAAGATAAATTCAGCAATATATTATGTACAGACTTGCCTTTCACTGCTCGAAGACCGGTACGAGCTTTTTATACAGATGAAAATAATACCTTGTGGGTAGGAACAAAAGGAGATGGTATTATACGGATAAAAGATTACGAAAAATTTAGTAATACGAAAATCCCTGCAAAAAATGTACAGCAAATAAAAGTACATAATGGTTTTTACGAAACGCCGGTTTATGCGTTCATTAGAAGCAGATACAATAACCGGAATGACCTTTGGATGACGAGTGACGAAGGACTTCTCTATTATTCGTATAAAGAGGACAAAGTGTATAAGATTGGAGGAAGAGAACCGGATCAGGTTGGTGGTATGCACACACTCTGTGAAATTAACGACTCAGTACTGTGGATTCCTATGGGTGGAATTTATAGAGTAGTTATTGATAAAACAAAACGGCCATACCAAATAAAAAGCAAGAAACAGATAAAAATCAAAAAAAATGGTGTAGTGCTGGATGATGAGTATTATTCTATTGCCTATGATGGTGCAACTAAGCTTTTTTTTGGAAGTCGTAGAGGTTATGGTGTTTTACGTATCGATGTTAATACTCTTAAATATGATTTTGTGTCAATTGCAAATGCACAAAATAAGGGAATAGGAGATATTCTTTCTTTATTTCTGGATAAAGATTCTACTCTTTATGTAGGCACTGGTTCCGGAATGACTCTGATAAAAATGTTCAAGAATAAAGAAAATGAGGTAAAGCAATTTGGGCGGCATAACGGGATAATAAATGATATGATCCATGGTATCTTAAAAGATAACAATGGTATAATCTGGCTTAGTACGAACAAAGGATTAGTAAAATATAATCCTCAAAACCAATCTTTTTTTAATGTAAAATCTTCCCAGATTAGAATTTCTGAATATAGTGATGATGCTTATTGGCTGTGCCCTATAACTCATAGACTATTTTTTGGAGGTGTTAATGGTTTGATGTGGATTGAATCAAAAAAAAATGATGATAATATTTCTTATAAACCCAAATTGATGTTTACTGAAATTAATTATTTTGATAAAATGATGACACTTTATGATTATAATAAAGATCCATCCAAAGTTCTTGTACTAAATAACAACCAGAATACATTTCAGATTTCATTTGCCGTCCTAGATTTTATACATAGTGAAAACTATGATTTTTCATACAAATTAGACAATTATGATAAAGAATGGAACTCGCTTCAAAAAGATCTAAAAATTCATTTCACACAACTTCCCTATGGAAATTACACATTGAAAGTAAAATATAAAAGCGATGTTTTATATACGGATGACAATGTGTATGAACTTAGAATTGAGGTTCTACCACCTTGGTATCTTTCTGTTTGGGCACGTGTCGTCTATATTATATTACTTATAACCATAGGTACAATACTCTATGTCTATTTGCAGAAAAAAGCAAGAAGAAAACAAGCCAATTTAGCAATTAAAATTAAAGAGGAACAAAAGGAAAAAATGTATGAATCTAAATTACGTTTTTTTACGAATATAACACATGAGTTTTATACGCCTCTTACATTAATAAATGGAGCCGTAGAACAAATAAAGAAACAGAGTAATGGTGAACATATAAACAAGTACGTAAATATTCTGCAAAATAATACATTAAGTTTAAATGAGTTGATACAAGAAATTCTTGATTATCGAAAGGTTGAAGAATCAGATAGTATACCATTAACGTTTAACTATATCTTATTAAACGAATTGCTTCAGTCTCTTTTAAATTCTGTTGAAGATTTAGTGAAACAGAATAAGATAATATTAACTACCGAAATAGAAGATGACCTATATTGGTGGACAGATTTAGCCTGCTTCAAAAAAATTATATCAAATTTGTTATCTAATGCATTAAAATATACGCCTGTCGGTGAGGAAGTTAATATTACGTTCAAAAGAGAAAACAATCAATTGAATATAGTGGTTTATAACACCGGACGTGGTATAGAAGCATCAAAAATAAATCGACTCTTTAGCAGGTATAGTATTTTGGAAGATACAAATGTTAATGCAAACAATCAAATGACAGCTCGTCATGGGTTAGGATTGCATATTTGTAATAGTATGACCAAATTGTTGAAAGGCGATATTAAAATAGAAAGTGAAGTTGATAAATTCACTCGTTTTATTGTGACACTACCAAATATGGCACCACGAAATCTGGAGATAAATGAAACAATGAGGCAAGAAAAAGAGAAATTTCCAGAGACGATAAAGCCACAGATAAATAATCTCAATATAGAGACTTTAGATTCTGCAAAGGATCTGGTGCTAATAGTAGACGATAATCCGGATATTGTGGAATTAGTAAGAGATATATTATCAATTAATTATCTTGTTAAAGGAGTTTATAGTGCAGCTGAAGCTCTCGTTTTTTTGAAGGTAGAAACCCCGGCACTTATTGTTACTGATATAATGATGCCGGAAATTGATGGATTGTCATTTGTTAAAATGGTGAGAGAAGATAAATACAACAAACAAATTCCAATTATTGCACTGACTGCTAAAGTGAGTGAAAGAGATCAAGTGGAAGGGTACGATACCGGTGTAGATGCTTATCTAACAAAACCTTTTTCGTCAGATGTGCTGCTGTCAATAGTGAATCGGTTTTTGATAAATAAAGAGAACATAAAAGAATATTACGATACAGTTGAAAGTTCATTTGAATATACTCAGGGAAAATTAGTACATCAAAATGATAAAGAGTTTATAGAAACACTGATTAAAATGATTAATGAAAACATATCAAACACAAAATTAGGTCCAGAGCTTATTGCAGAAAAAATGAAGATATCGTCACGTAGTCTTTATCGTCAGTTAAAGAAAATTTTATCTATTTCTCCTTCAGATTTTATTAAAGATTATAAACTTTCTTATGCCTCAAGACTTCTTATAACGACAAATTTATCTATCAAAGAAATTATTTATAAAGTTGGAGTTTCTAATAAATCATACTTCTATAGAGAGTTTGCCAAAAAGTATAATATGTCACCAAAGCAATATAAAGAATCTTATAAAAATGAAAACGATAACATAGCAGGGGCATAAAAAACATAAGAAGTGTCATAATTGTACAAATGCAAAGAGAAGCAGGGTTTCGCACATTATTTTCACAGTTTAATGTACTAAACTTGCATTGCCAAATTTATTTGAATTAATAAAAAAATAAAATCTATTGTCATGAGTACAAAATTACGCAACTTATTAAATGTAATTTTCATTGTAGGTCTATTCCCACTTCAGACCTTCGCCCAAACGATTGAAATTACAACAGAAGCACAGCTTAGAGCTATGGCAGATAATTTAACTGCTGATTACAAACTGGTAAATGACATTACTTTGACATCCAGTTGGATTCCGATTGGAGACGAACAAAATCGTTTTACTGGAACTTTTGATGGAAATGGAAAAACCATAAGTGGACTTCATTTCTCAGATACATCAAGAAACGGAGCAGGATTTATTGGTGTTGCAGATGGAGCCTTCATTGAAAACCTTAGCGTGGTTAATGCCTTTGTTTACGGAGGTCAGGATGTAGCAGGGATAGTTGGACGTGCATATGCTCCTACTACTATTCAGAAATGCTACACTTCAGGGTCATTTATTGGTTACGACCATGTTGGAGGTATTGCCGGTGGAACAAAGTCATCGGGTTCGGATGGAGATATAAACATTATTACAGATTGTTACTCAACTGCTATTATAAAAAGTACAGGTTGGCAGTCCGGTGGAATTATTGGTACTACAATAAATGCTGAGATAAGCAATACTTATTTTGCGGGAGGTGTAAGTTGTAGTTCTGGACGTACTGCTGGTATTGCAGCATTAGCGGATGGAGGAACAACTAAAATACAAAATTCAGTTTCCATCGCTTCATATTTGAAGGGAGATGAAACAAATAGAGTATTAGGTAGTGCAAATGGAAATACTGCAACTCTGCTCAATAATTATTCCTGGGAAGGCACACAAGTATATGTTAAAGGAGAGCTGTATACAAATGGAGAAAGTAATTCATCGGGAGTTGATGGTGAACATACTGATTTATCCACTCTTAAATCAGCAAATTTCTACAATACAACTCTTGGATGGAGTAGCTCTGTATGGACAACTGAAGATGGTAAATATCCGATCTTTAACACCCAAACTTATCCAATAGATGGAGATGGTATTTATTTTGACGCTTTTCCTGAAAGAGCTTTACCCGGAACCATACATAATACAAATGTGGTTTCAGCTTTAGGAAGAACTGTGTCATGTGCAAGTTCAAACCCTTCTGTCGCTACAATTAGTTCTGATGGGCTGGTGTCTTTTTTAGCTAATGGAACAACTACTCTAACCTTTACGACAACAGGGGATGATTATTCTTCTGGGGCGACAGCAACTTATGATTTGACAGTAGAAGGAATATCATATACAATTTCTACCGAGCAAGACTTGCGAAACATAAAATATGATTTAAATGGCGAATTTACATTGTCAAACAACATAACGCTGACTCAAGATTGGATACCACTAGGAACATTTAAAGGAAAGTTAAATGGTAATGGCAAAATAATTTATGGGCTTAGAGTTGATAATTCAAGTGTAGCTCAAAGAGGATTGTTCAGCAATACCGAGGGTGCCGAAATAACAAAATTGGGCATTGAAGATGCCTATTTGGTAGGTAATGAAGATATTGGAGCTATTGTTGGTAATATGAAGGGTGGTCTTCTAGATCAATGTTATGTGGCAAATTCTTATATTTCAGGTCGAGACCATGTAGGTTCTTTGGTTGGTGCTATGCGTGGTTATGATGTAGTTGTTGTTGAAGCCGATCCTGACAATGGAGTTGCAGAAGTAAAAGAAACAAGATATGCTACCGTAAGTAATTCCTATTCAGGAGCACAGGTGTATTCACGAGAATATCAAGCCGGTGGAATTGCAGGTATAATTTGTGGTGGAACTATTGAAAAATGCTATTTCTCGGGAATTGTTGAAGCAGTTAAAGGTAGAGCTGCTGGTGTTGTTTCTTTAATTGATAGTGGAGACGCTGGCAATATTATAAACAATATAAATTTGACAGTTGGAGGATATTGTAGTGAAAATACTTACCGTATAGGTGATTGGGGAGGAAGAGGTCCGGAGAGTTCAAATTATGCTGTGAAATTTACAAATAATTGGTCAAAAGCACATTCTTATTTTGGTACAAATGCGACTACCTCTGCTGTTCAGGATGGGCAGAAAGATGACAACAGAAATGGTGCTACTTTGTCTGATGATAATAAAGCTTGTACTCAAAGTTTTTATACAGAAACATTGGGTTGGGATTTTACAAATACCTGGAAATTTATTTCAGGTACTGAAGGTAAATTATATCCTGTTTTAGCATGGCAAAACACTCCGCTTGTTTCAAGAATTTATGGCATACCGGCTAATCCATATTTGACATGGTATCAAAATTCAATGGATGCGATTGATTTGAATAAAATAATTGCCTCAACAGGACAAACATTAACATACTCAATTCTCTCGGGAGGTAATTTAGTTGATTTCGACGGAATGTTGCTATATGTAACTGAAAACAATTTAACACAAGGGGGTATTGCATCTATAGAGATCAGTTCAGACGCCTCTCTTTCATCTGTCATATCAACAGATAAATCAAGTTTTGATGTTGAAGTTGTTTTGCGTGATGCTTATACTAACATATCAACAGTAGAGGATTTCTTAGGCATAAATCGAAAATTATATGGAAAGTTTATTCTGAAAAATAATATAGACCTCTCAGGTGTCGATTTTGAAGGCTTAGGTTCTTCAAGTGCTCCATTTACAGGTGTGTTTAATGGAAATGGTTATACCGTTTCTAACGCAGTGATAAAAACCGGAGGAAATAATATCAAAGGATTTTTCAATGCTACTAATGGTGCAACAATTCAAAAGTTAGGAGTTGCAAATATCCAATTTAATGGCCTCTCAACAAATAAAGGTGACAATATTGGTGGTTTGGTAGGATCATGTCAAAACACAACAATTGAAGAATGTTATGTTACAGGAACTATCACAGGTAACGATCACGTAGGAGGGTTTATTGGTGGCAATAGTGATAATGTAGATGTAAGAAATTGCTACGCAAATGTAACTATTTCGGCAGGACAACAAGTAGGTGGATTCTTCGGTGTAACAGCAGGTAGTGTCTCTGTAGAAAATAGCTATTTTACAGGAACTTTGGCCGCAACAAGTCGTGGATGGTCTGGTGGATTTATTGGATTGATTGATAAGTCTGGTACAATCGAATTATCAGGTTGTGTTTCTATTGGAGACATATCGAGTGTTGAAGTTGCCGGCTATCATATTGCAGGGAATATGACTGATAATGGTGTTGCAAGAGGTACAGTTTCTAGTTTTGTAAATAATTTATACAATATTGATGCTGTGTTAAATACAAATGGCAATCAATGGGTGTTACCAGCTTTAGTAACTGGCATAACCGAATCTGCTACTCCAATGCTTCCTGCAAACTTGAAAAAGCAAGTGACTTATACAAATATAGGTTGGGATTTCACTAACGTTTGGAATATAGAAGAAAATGTTGCTTATCCAACATTGAAAAATGTTAGTCCAGCTCCTACATCTGTAAAAACTATAACATTCAAAGATCAAAAGTATTCTGCATATTGTAAGGATAATGCAATATACGTACAGGGTATCTTAGAGAAAGCACAGATAATTGTCTATAATACAAATGGGCAAATGGTCTCTGTTTCTAACGTAACCAGTAACAATGGCATTCCTGTTAGAAGTAAAGGTTTGTATTTACTGAAGATTACTGAGAATGGTATTACCTCAACTGTAAAAGTTATTTACAGATAATTTCAAAAGAAGAACAGATAGGTTTAAATGAAACATTATGGCAGTCTTTTACTGCCATAATGTGGTTCTTATTGCCAAAACGATTTGAATTAGATTCATTGAAATAATGATTTACTTCATATACAGCAATAAAAAAGAGATAAAATTAAAATATTATGATAAAAATGAGATTCTTCGGTTTTTTACTACTTATGTTTTTTTCGTTACCATTAGTAGCCCAAACAACAAATGTGACAGGGCGTATTACAGATGAGAAGGGCGAATTAATGATAGGAGTATCCGTGATGGAAAAAGGCACAACTAATGGTGCTGTAACAGACATAAATGGAACTTACAACATAAAGGTTTCTTCTAAAAGTGCAGTTATAGTCGTATCCTACATTGGATATGAAACACAAGAAAAAAAGTTGACAGGAACTGTACTGGACTTTACGTTAAAGGAAAATGTAAATATACTTAATGATGTACAAGTAGTGGGTTATGGAGTTCAACGACGGGTTTCCATAGTAGGTGCTCAATCTACATTAAAAATGGAACACGTAAAAGCTCCAGTTTCTAATATGAGTAATGTACTTGCTGGTCGTGTTTCCGGATTAGTCGCTGTACAGCGTACTGGAGTTCCAGGGCAAGATGATTCTGATATTTGGATTCGAGGCATATCTTCTATGACTAATACTAATCAAGGACCATTAGTGCTAGTCGACGGCATTGAACGCGACTATAAACGATTAGATCCTGAAGATATTGAATCGGTGACAATTCTCAAAGATGCATCATCAACTGCTGTATATGGAGTAAGAGGAGGTAATGGAGTAATTATAATTACTACAAAACCTGGGATTGTAAGTAAACCCAAATTTAGTGTAGATTACTATGAAGGTTTTACAATGCTTACGCAAGTACCTAAATTGGTTGATGCATATCAATATATGGATGCTGCAAATGAAGCCTACCGCAATACTTATGATATGAATTATTATTCAGAGCAATACATTAATAATACTAAGATGGCTGATGGCCTTATTGCTCACAGCGGTGATGCTACAGTAAATAAGTATTTGTATCCGAATGTAGACTGGATGGATGCCTTGTATAATAAGTTTGGAAAAAATCGTCGCGCTAATATAAATGTTCGTGGAGGTGCTCCTAATGCATCGTACTATGTGTCACTTGCATATTATGATGAAACAGGTTTAACAAAAACAGATCCGAACCAAGCATATAGTACTGCAATTACTTATAATAGATATAATTTCCTTAATAATGTAACCCTCAAAGCATCGAAAAAAACAACGATTGATGTTGGTGTTAATGGTTACTTTGCCGGAGGAAATTATCCTTTGAAAAGTTTAGGTGATATATATGCTAAAGCAATGAATATAAATCCTGTAATGTATCCAATTGAATATGAGGATGGAAGTAACCCCGGATTCAGTAGTGTGCAGAGAGAACTCGATAATCCTTACGGCGAACTTACCAAAAGGGGATATAAACAAGAATTAAATACGCAGATTAATTCTAATTTAAAGGTGGTTCAGGATTTGGACTTTTGGAGCTGGAGTAAAGGATTAAAAATACATGGATTGATTGCTTTTGATATAAAAGACTATCAAGGTTTAAGTTATAAAATTGGAGGTGATGGTGGAAATAGTACATGGAAACCCAGCGGTACCAAAACAGGAGATGTTTGGAATTCAGATGTGCTTGATGAAAATGGGAATATAAAGCTTGAAGAGGTTTATGTAGGAACATCATCTATGTCTATATCTTCAGCGCGAAATTCTTATCGTACTTTTTATGCGGAAGGGGCTTTAAATTACAACCGCACATTCGGTTTTCACAATGTAACTGGATTAATCTTAACCAGTATGAAAAACTATAGAGATCCTAATTCTGACAACTTATATAAGATATTGCCATATAAACAGTTAGGTGTGTCATCTCGTTTTACATACTCTTATAACGATAGATACTTTGCAGAGGCAAATGCAGGTTATACAGGTTCAGAGAATTTTTCACCAAATAATAGAATGGGCTTCTTTCCTGCTATGGCAGTAGGTTGGATTCCATCAAATGAAATTTTCTGGGATGGACTTTCTGATGTCATTTCTTTTATGAAAATCAGATATTCGAATGGACTTGTAGGAAATGACGTAATGTCTTCCGATGCCCGTTTTGGTTATCAAACAGAGATTTCATCACAAAATGGATATTCTATTTATGGTACAGCAGGAACAGTAGGGAATGGTCTTGGAGTTACAAAATATGGATACAATGCTACTTGGTCAACTATTCATAAACAAGATTTAGGATTAGAAATGAATTTCATGAAAAATTCATTAACAGTTGTGCTTGACCTATTCAAAGAAAAAAGAAGTAACATTTATGTTTCACGATATAACCTCCCATTATATGCCGGCTTTTCTGTAACACCAGCAGGCAATATTGGTGCAGTGGAGAATAAAGGTGCCGAGCTTTCTTTAGCTTATAATAAGCAGTTTAATAAGGATGTCTTCGTTTCGATGCAAGCAAATTTTACAATGAATGAAGATAAAGTAATAGAAGATGGTAAAACAGTATATAGTGATCAACCGTGGAGAAATTCAGTGGGACATAATGTACTGGCTCGTTTTGGTTACATTGCTGAGGGACTTTACTCAAGCGAGGAAGAAATACAAGAAAGAAATATTACTCAATTTGGAGAAACATATCCTGGACAGTTGACAAAACCAGGAGATATAAAGTATAAAGATATAAGTGGCGATGGTCACATCGATGAGCAGGATATATCGTGTATAGGAAACGGAGATGTTCCTAAGTATTATTATGGTTTCGGTGGAGATGTACGTTATAAAAACTGGGGATTAGGAATTCTATTTCAGGGAACAGCAGGTGCAGATAGGGTTGTAAATGGTTCCGGAATTTGGCCTTTTCAGAGTTCATCAGGAGGTGGCACACTCTTAGCAAATATTACAGACAGATGGAGTGAAGATAATCCTACAAACGATAATGTGTTTTATCCTCGGTTAGCTTGGGGAAGCGATAATCCTTCCAATGTAAATAATTTTGTTACCAGTACATGGTGGTTAAAAGATGTTAGTTTTTTAAGATTAAAACAGTTTACATTATCATATTATTTCCCTAAAACATGGACTAATAAATTATCAATTGAAGGTGGAAGATTTTATTTAATGGGATCAAATGTATTTACCTGGAGCGCATTTAAGTTATGGGATCCTGAATTGAATAGTGATAATGGTGCCGCATATCCTAATGTGACAGCATACACTATGGGAATTAATTTTAGTTTTTAATAAAAGTTTTAGACAGTTATATTATGAAAACAATAAAAAAATATACATTTTCATTAATCATCATCATCCTTTCATTAACATCATGTAGTGATTATTTTGATTCAATTCCTGAGAATGTTACCACATTAGATGATGTGTTTTCTAGCAGAGTACTCGCTTTGCAATGGTTATCTAATGTCTATCAATATCTGCCGGATGAATCAGAACAGAATTATACAGGTGGGGGTAATGAAACAAGAGGAATCTGGACACCCGCTTCGCTTGAAGGAGATCTGCCATGGGAACATTGTAATTCAAACTATGTGAATAATGGAACTATAAATCAATCATCAGGATATGTAGAAAGTATGTGGAAGGCATATTATAAAGGCATACAGAAAGCGAATATCTATTTGAAACGGATTGATGAATGTGGTGATATGGATGAGGCTACAAAGTTGAGAACCAAAGCAGAAGCAAGAGCATTACGTTCAATATACTATTTCAATTTATTTAAGATCTATGGTCCATTCGTAAATATAGGAGACGAAGTTTACAATAATGAGGCAGATGTTAGTTCAATGATACGCGAAAGGAGTACTGTGGACGAATGCATAGATTATATTGTACACGAATTTGATGTTATTTTAAGTGAAGATCATCTGTTTTCTCATTTTAGCAGCGAAGATGGAACTTTTCAAACTCAGTTTGCTGGAAATATAACAAAACAAGCTGTTGAAGCGATACGTTCTCAGGTGTTATTGTATTCTGCAAGTAATCTGTTTAACGGAGATACTTATTATACAATAGTGTGTTATATTTATAGTTAAATTATTGAAAATCAATTAATTATCTTGTTTTAAAATTTGGTTAACTCCATGAAAATCAGTATCTTTATAGATTATACCACTAATTTATAAAGTATGATTTTCACAGAAGTTAACA
>QKGU01000011.1 GCA_003250325.1 Paludibacter sp. | reverse complement strand
TTTTACGAATTATGCCCCGAGGCATTTAATTCGGTTGATGAGAAATAACGATAAGGCAATTAGTTACGAGTTACAAGAAATTAGCTACGAGCTACAAGTTACAAGGAGGTAAGGGAAAGAAGGCGATAATCAGGATGTTTTTTTTGGGGGGGCGTTGTTATTCGACTTTCGACCTCTGACTCGTGGCATTCTAAATTCCCGTAACTGCTCAATTTATAAAAAAAATATATCATTTATTCTTGTTGAATACTTATGACCAAAAAACTGATTTTTCTTTTAAGCTTAGTATTTATATTCTCAATTTCTAAGATCTCTGCAAATCCACTTCCCGAAAATTCCGACACACTTTCCATTGTTCAGAAAGTAGAAAAATGGTACGACGCCAATATGAATTATGCAAGTATCACAGCACTGATGACCATCGAAAGTTCGTTTATCCCGTTTCCTTCCGAGGTGGTAATTCCACCGGCGGCTTACATTGCCAGCAAATCCGAAAGTAATTTGAATATTTTTCTTGTGGTGTTGTTTGGTACGTTGGGAGCTTTGATTGGGGCTTATATAAATTACTTTCTGGCGTTGTGGTTGGGTCGTCTGATAGTCTATAAATTTGCCGATAGCAAGCTGGGACACATTTTTCTTTTGAGCAGCGAAAAAATTAAAAAGGCGGAGAATTATTTCAATGAGCATGGTAAAGTTTCCACTTTTGTTGGGCGACTGGTTCCGGGTATTCGTCAGTTGATTTCCATTCCTGCCGGGCTGGCAAAGATGAATTTGTTCAGCTTTACACTTTATACGCTCCTTGGAGCTTTAATATGGAATAGTGTGTTGGCGCTGTTGGGCTATCTGGCTCACGGACAAGCCGACTTGATTAATCGCTACAGCCATGAGTTGAGTCTGGCTATTTTGGCTATTCTGGTGTTGATGATTGTGTATTTCGTAATAAAACAACTTCGAAAGAAAAAGGCCGTAAAATAAAACCTTACGTAGAAATGATGAAACAGTTTGGATTGATAGGAATGCCTTTGACGCACTCGTTTTCGAAGAAATTCTTCACCGAAAAATTCTCGAAAGAAAATATCGATGCTCAATACAGTTTGTACGAACTGCCAAATATTGACGATTTCGAAGAAGTGTTGAAAAACGATGCGCTTTGTGGGATAAACGTGACGATTCCGTACAAAGAACAGGTGATGAAGTTTTTGGATGAACTGGACGAAACAGCTTCTGAAATCGGGGCTGTGAATGTGATTAAGTTTATCCGCAAAGATGGAAATTTACGACTCAAAGGATATAATTCTGATGCTATCGGCTTCGAAAATGCGTTGAGACCTTTTCTTCAACCGTATCATAAAAACGCACTGATTCTTGGGACGGGAGGAGCTTCCAAAGCAATCTACTACACGCTGAATAAACTGGGAATACAAACGACATTTGTTTCCCGAAGTGCAAAACAGGGAATGCTGACTTATGAACATCTGGACGAAAAAGTGATGACCGAAAATCTGCTGATCGTAAACGCATCGCCTGTGGGGACTTATCCGCATTCCGACGAATGTCCCGATATTCCTTATCCATTTCTTTCCGATAAACATTTTCTTTTCGATGTGGTGTACAATCCAGCCGAAACTCTTTTTCTGAAAAAAGGAAAAGAAAAAGGAGCACAGGGATTGAACGGCGAAGCTATGTTGGTAGGGCAGGCGCTGGCTGCCTGGGAAATATGGAATAGTTAGAAATTTACGATTTTAGATTGTTCGATTTACGAATTTTTTAGTGTACTGTACAAGTAAACGCTCAAAGGTCATTCTTACGCTTTGAGTTTCTTCTCCAAAACCTTTAATCGTCCGAAAGACATTAAAGAGTTTTTCTATCCGGTTGACAACAAACGCTCAAAAGTCTTACATACGTTTTGAGGTTGTAATTCAAACACTCAAAGGTCATTCTGGCGGTTTGTGGTTTATTCTTAAAACCTTTCAATGTCCGACGGATATTAAAGA
>QKGU01000178.1 GCA_003250325.1 Paludibacter sp. | reverse complement strand
CCGGCTGCGAATCAGAAAATAAGCGTTTATAATCCCAATAATAAAGATGTAAAGGATGCTCCTGTCGTTTTATCGTTGGATAAATACAAGAAAATCCCTATAAGTAAACGGGCTTCTCTGGCTGTTTATCTTGATGGCAAACAGATCAGCAGTCAGTTGGATGATTTGAACAAAGATGGGATTGCCGATGAACTGGTTTTTCTTCTCGATCTGAAAGCAAATCAAACGCAAAAGGTAACTTTAAAGACCATTTGCAAATGCAAGCGGGATAGTTTCCCAACCGAGGTGTATACCGATTTAATTTCGAAAACGAAAGATGGTAAACATGAATTTGTTACAGAAATTTCATCGACTAAAAACGATATGTACAACAAAATGCACCATCACGGAGTGGCTTTCGAATCGGCACTGATTGGTTACCGCATTTATTTCGATAACAAAAGTACCATTGATTTGTACGGTAAGAAAAAACAACAACTGGAGCTCGCCACAACAGGTTGGTATCCGACCGACGAACAGGCTGATGCCGGTTACGGTGACGATGTATTGACGGTTTACAGTTCGGTTGGCGTTGGCGGAGTGAGAGGTTGGGACGGAAAGAAGGCGGTAAATATCGATAAATTTGACAGACGTACCCAACGAATCGTTTCAACCGGAAAACTTCGCACCATAGTGGAAAGTGAAGTGGATGGCTGGCAGTACGAAGGAAAAAAGATCGATATGACCGTTCGTTATATTTTGTATGCCCGCCACAGGGATGCAATTTGCGAAGTGCGTGCTTCCGAAAGTATCGATAATCTGGCAACAGGAGTTTTAATAATAAAAGCTGGCAAAACAATCAGTGAAAACGGCTTGGTTGGTTCGTGGGGAACAGATTATCTTGTTTCGGACACAATTAAATATGCTAAACAGACCTGTGGATTGGGAGTGTACGTTCCACAACCCAGTGTAAACAAACTAGAAAAGGAAGGATTGAATAATTTGGTGCTGATGCCTTACCACAAAGGTGAGGTGTTGCGTTTCTATCTGACTGCTGCAGCTAAAAAAGAGGAGTGGAGTTCGTTCACAACGCCGGAACAGTTTTTCGATTACTTAAAGGATTGGAGCACTACAAAGCCGGTGGTGGTAAAATAAAAATTAAGTAGGTGTCTCACAAGTAAAAGAGAACGCAAATTACGCAAATAATCGCAAATTCACTTATATTATAGATTGGTTTATTTCAGCAATATATAAAATTGCCAATTTCTTAAATTTGTGCAGATTTGCGTGATTTGCGTTCAAAAAGATTCTTTTGGACACCCTCTTTTCTTTTAGCAACGTACCTGTTTTCTTTTACTTTCTTTTCCTCGTCAAAAGAAAGTTGTTTCATATTCTCATTTAAACCCAATCGGCAATCTGTCTTCTCCTTCCCATTCAGTCATGGTTTGCAGAAATTTGATAACATATTCCGTAATCAATTCTTCCGTTATCTGACCTGGCTCCACTGTGGCAATAACTTTTGCCTCCATGGGTAGTACCCATATTTCAATATCCGGAAATCCGATGATAACGTTTATTTTTCCGTTATACGATTGGCAAAAAGCGAGGTAACCGCCGTGTTTGATATATGATTTTTTCCGCTTGCGTCCGGTTTTGTCATTCACCATGATTTCCTCCAGTCCGCTTTGGGTGTTGGCAAAACTGAGATTTATCGTCTGATAGTTTTTTATATCTTCGAGCAACTGTACACTCCATTCAAACTCGAATGTTTTCTCGATCGCCTTCAACACCTCCACTATTTTTTCCTTTGTTTCGGTTACCCAGAGTTGACGTCTTTCTTCCGTTTTTACCAGACTTTCAATGTATCTGTCAAAAGCTTCCGCGAGCTTATCCTGATCGTCTAAAATTTGTGACATGGTAGTATTTTTTATGGTGCGTGTTATTCATTCAATCTATTTTTTTTGCGGGAAGGCGTTTGATGTTCCGGATATGTTGCCGCAAAACCGTGGGACAATGTCCGAACTTCCGGAT
>QKGU01000053.1 GCA_003250325.1 Paludibacter sp. | reverse complement strand
ACCCCTCACTTTTTACAGCTCGAGGCAGCGCAATTTGCTCCCACAGGGGATAAAAGCCACCGTTAAGTTTTACAATTTTGAAGTTGGATGTTTCCCGGATGATCTGATCATCCTCGTCGGGTGCTACAAAAACAACATATTGATATTCTTTATCCACCTCCTGAAGGTTTCGGATAAGCTCGAGGGCCACCATGTCCATCCCATGCTTTTTCTTCCTGAAAATCCGTTGTGCTTCAATTCCAATCTTCATAATCCTATTATCTGAATTAGTGGTATGTAAGAAAAAATCAATGAGATTATTGTTTTACCAAATCGGCGATTGATTGCGCGTCTGATTTTTTGTTTATAACCATTTCCCACCATACCGACAAGGTTAATAAATTGATGATCTTATTGGACTGAACCTGCTGATACCAGAACCAATAACCATTTTGTGTCGTCAGTTTATCGTATTTCATCAATAAGGTATCAATCTTTGCTTGATCAAAAAGTACTTTTACCGCGTCAGAATTCTTAATGAAATCAAAGATCAGCTTCCGTTGCTTGTCATCTTTGAGGAAAATGGGTAGTGGCGCAAAGCCACCTTGTTTTTTGCGGTTCGTTATTTCCTCAGGTAATTTAGGTTTTAAGTATTGTTTATGTATATACTTCGATTTGCCCTTCCCTGCAGCTAATTCATCGAGCGTTCCACGAAATTTGAGTTCTGCAGGGAGCTGTTTTAAAAAATCATATAGCTCCGTACTCATGTATGGAAAACTTATTTTATTGCCAAACATTTGCCCCATTTTTGACGCTTTAAACAAGATTACCTCATTAATTACTTGTTTAATATCTATTAGGAAATTGCGGCAATAAAAGAACTCGTCGAAGTTTTTGTATTGCTGAGGACTGTTTCTTAAATACTCATAAGCTGGCATTTTAAAACCAATCGAGTTTAATTTATCAACCTGATATTTGGTGAACCCAAAAGTGTCACTTTGCTGAATATGCAGGATTTTCCGGTTGTGGAATTGCGTCCTGAATAAAATATTGTCGTCGTCAAAGGCACTTAGGTTACCCAGTTGATCATACATTCTCTGGAAACGAGACAAGCCTTGTTTCTTAAGCTTCCAGTTTAATGCCAGTTCTTTGCCGGAAGTTCCAAAATGCTGGTCGTTTCCATCACCTCCCAAGATGATTGCAGGATTTTCGCCAGTTTCTTGTACCAGTTTCATGGCTGAATAATTCAGCATCAATCCGCCCTCTTGAAACGGATCTCCAAGCATATCGATAATCTGAGGCAGATCCATTATCTCAGACCCGTCAATTTCGTAGTCGAAATGGTTACTTTGATACCGATCGGCTAAAATCCGGGCAAGCGGTAGTTCGGTCCACGGGTTATCTTTGAAACCGATCGAAAATGAGACAACCTCGCCTTGATAAACATCCCGTAACTTCGAAATATTACCGCCTGAGTCATACCCTCCGCTCAACAGTAGCCCAACTTTGTCAGCACTTTTTATCCTATTTTCAATAGATTTCTGGTGAAGCCTTTCGTATTCAATGGTCGCGTCTTCTATGCTTAGTTTTGAAGATCCCGCAATATTTATAAAATCGTTAAAATCGAATAAATCAGTCGTTTTAAATTCGCCGTGATCAATCGCTAAAACGTGTCCGGCAGGTAATTTATTAATACCCAACAAAGATGTTTGCGGGGAAGGGATGTAACCAATACTTAAGAATGTGAACAACCCTTCAATGTTGGGCTCGGGAGTAAAATCAGGAACTTCGAGAAATGAATTTAAATGACTGGTACAATATTTTTCGGAGTAGAATACCTGCTTCCCTGCTCCATGCCTGTCCCTGACAATCTTTATCGTTTGATTTTCAATGATTACGATCAAGAAGTCACCATCTACCGTTTTAAAAGCATCATTCCCCTTATTCAGATAGTTGTGGAATAACTGCATGGAAGACATGTTATAGGTCGTTCCATCAATATAAAAGCGGATATCTCCTTCCGCCAATAATTCAAAACAGTCCAAAGAAGCATAATTCCCGGAGGCAATGTTATCAAATTGTATAAAAAAGTGATTTGAAGTATTCATTGACTTATCGTGTTTTTTTAGCAGAGTGCTGGGTGTGGATAAATTGTTTATTGGCTCCTTTAATTTTCAGCAGGGAACCAAGCATAAGAATCATGCCTTTCGGCAGAGAGAAAACAGCTTTCATGGTTTTTCGGTTGTAGAATGACCGGGGAATGGAAAAGAGAAATGCCATTATACAGCTAAGCATCATTATTATCCAAACGTTCAACAACGGCGAATCGGGATAAAGTAGGAAGTTAACAACAAGAAAACCAGAGCCCAGTATCATTACAGCACCCAGTAAAAGAATACGGGGTGGTTGAATAAATTGAATGGCTTTGTCGAAATAATCAAGGTTGCCTTTCAGGAATAGATGCTTTATTGATTGTAAAAAATCGAGCCGAAAATAATGTAATTGTGCTGAAAGCCATCTTCTGCGCTGATTGCTGAAAACCTCAGCTTTCTGAACTTTTTCATCTAAAACAATGGCATCATCTAAGTAACCAATCCTATGGCCGTCTTTCAACATCTTTAGTTCAATTTCTTTATCAAAGCCTCCAATAGCTTTAGCTGTCGACATAATCTCTTTGAAAAACTGATATTGAAACGCCATGCCGGAACCAATAATGGCTGAAGATAATCCTAAAACACGATGTCCCTTTCTGAAAATATGGTTGTTTATTTCTTCGCTAACCGCATCAAGAATTGCCAGCGATGTATCCAGATTTTTGGCTTTTCGGTGTCCTTGAATTGCTTTAAAATCCCACTCAAAGGACGCATTTATTTTTGTCAGGAAATCGGCTTCCATCACATTGTCTGCATCTAAAACAACAGCAATCTCATACGAATTGTCCAATTGTTCCATGGCCTTATTTAATGCTTTTGCCTTGGTGCTTTTTTCAAACGCAACCTCAATGACTTTAATCGGCAGGCTTTTTAGTGCATTCAAGGTTTCGGACTTAAACGAATCGGCAATAATAACGACATCAAAATCGGTAGCCGGATAATCCTGCAAAAGAGCCTCCTTGGCAACATCGAGAATGACATCATCTTCTTTATACCCCGGAATCAATACTGCAATTTTTCGATTCTTTGTTGGAGCAGGATATCTTTTTTGACGATAAAACAATCCGGCAAATGCGAAAATGAAAATATACAGACATGGCAACCCAAGGATAATTAGAAGAACGACTTGGATAATA
Source organism: Paludibacter sp. (assembly GCA_003250325.1). Classification (GTDB taxonomy): domain Bacteria; phylum Bacteroidota; class Bacteroidia; order Bacteroidales; family Paludibacteraceae; genus Paludibacter. The sequence goes on along the minus strand of QKGU01000053.1, from coordinate 4,530 downwards.
TTCACAGTTAATTGGCTTGTCATTTTAAGAAATTTTCCCTTGATAAATGTATTTCAGTTTTATTTTCCCGACCTGATTTTGTTTCTCAGCTTGAGCCCGATTCTTTTCAAAAACGGAAAATATTTACCACTCTTAATGTTATAATACAGCGACTCGGAATCGTAAATCATCTCAAAATTCTCGGTGCAAAGCACGGGTTTCTTCGTTATCCGGTTAATTTCTATCGCTTGATTCAAATCACTTTCAACCATTAATATATATGGATCAGCCTTATATTCGTTGGCCTTATGAGACGCATGATTGTTGGCTTTCTGTCGTGCCTCTTTATTTGGCAGGTCCAGCATCACCAGTTTATTGTATCTGATGTTGTATTTTTTCAGCCAGGCCTCAGTCTCTGCCCGGTATTTTTCCAATCTCGAAGTAACAATTGTGCCAATTTTCGCACCTGGAATAAATAATGGAGGTGCATTTAATACGAAATCAGTGTATCGGGGACCGTCATCGTTTTGATCTTCATTCGGATCTGCACAAAGAACACCATCAATATCAAAGCAAGCTTTCTCGAGCGAGGTGTGATTCATAATATTCCACTGGAAGTAACGCGGAAGCGGAACCGACTCGAAGAAATAATCCACCGTTTTCTCTTTCCCGGGAACCATATAGATGGCACAGTAGCTAAAATCAAATTCGTCTTTGATCGCTTCCAGACTGGCTTTTACTTTATCCATGGCCGAGCCGGATGAAACACTGTCGTCCACAACAAGAACTTTCCGGAATGATTTGATATCGAAAAATTGTCCCCGTTCTCCGGCCTTATAAATGTGCCCGTTTAAAAACGATTGAAGGTCGGTATATGGGCGGTTCAGATACAATGCCAAAAGGTTGGCGGGCAACATGCCGCTTCTTGGAACTCCTACAATCAAATCGAAATCTCGCGGCAGGATGCTAAGCCGTTTTAGTAGTATTTTATTTAGGTCAGAGACGTTTCTGTAGTACATATGCTTTTGATTAAATGTAGTTCTGAATGTGTTTATATATATTCTTAACATTATTTTCCCAGCTGTGCGACCGGGCAAATCGGATGCGGTTTGCCCTTAGATTCTCATTATCTTCGCATAACGATTTATCGCTTGCTTCCTGGTATTCCTGAAGATTTCGGCACAGATAGGTGTGGTCTTTAAAAATCTCCATGGTTGCTGTACGTGTGGCAATTACCGGTTTTCCCATCGCCAAATATTCGTCAACCTTTCGGGGATAATTTCCGTTAGTAATTTCATTCAGTTTTTGCGGATTCAGGCAAACCTGGAATGCCGACATATATTGTGCAACCGTATTTTTGGGTATGCTCCCCGGAAAATAAACATTGGAGAGGCTATGCAAAGCATGTTCTTTAAAAACCGGATCTTCTCCTCCAATCATCACGAAAGAATATTTAGGTCTGCTCTTTGCCAGCTCAAAAAGTAAGTCAGGATCGAGCCGGAGGCTATTGATATCGCCGATATAACCCAACCTCGGCTCCGGAATTGTATGGAACATTTCGGGCAAATCGTAGTTCAAATCCGGATCGTAGGCTGATAGATCAACGCCCTGCCCAATATCAAAACTTCGCTCATTGAAGGGTCTCGAAAAATCAGCATATTGGGGCGAATTACACACAACCAAGTCACTCTTAGCAATCAATTTCGGTTCGAGCCGACGTACATGTTTAATCCAGTAAGGATAAGGTTGAAGATTGTCTCGCCGGTAATAAACCGAAAATGCCGATTTTAAGATTTCTTTGGCGTAGAAACTCCGATAGATATCATTGTCAATAAAGTGGATGCAATCCTTGAACCCGAGTTCTGATGCCGTTTTGCGGACAAAGCCGAATATTTTCCTGTTGTTTAACCAATTAAAGAAATCAAAAATTGGCCCATCAGGCAGCCCATTTACCGACCAAACTGAAAACGGCAGATCGAGCACCCACAAAGAGTCTGTGATTTTACGCAACGGCTGCTCTTTTTTCTGAATGACCTTTAACCGGTGCTGCTCTTCGGGTTTTAACTTTTTCTTGAGTATCGTCATTTGATCCAATGGGGTGTTTACATATAATACCCGATTGGTTTTCGACATCTCCCTGGCAATATCAATTGCATTCGATCCGATTGGAATATCCCATGGTTGTAATCCGGTAATAATGAAATCTTTTCCTGCCATTTCAGTTTCGGTTTGATTGATCAAAAAAAAGGATGTTTTAGTTTTCTTGAAGATAATGATATTTTGCAATTTTCAAATCTGCATGTACGATTAAATCATTATTCCTCCGATTTATGCGAGTGATGCTATTCTATTTACATCTATTTATTCAATCGCGGGTTGAACAAAATCAGACCCTTCGGCTTCTTTTCTGTCAAGCGACTCTTTATTCATTAAAATAGCCATTGAAATATAAAAAAGCATGCTTGTCGGCATTTGATATAATACGGCATTGCCGTAATTGGCAACCATAATGCCGCACATTCCGGACACCAAAGCGGCCATTTTGAGTCTCAGCTCTGGATCTCTGATCCGAAACATGATTTGAAAGGATGCTTTCCCAACGACATAAAAAAGAATGAATAGATGAAGCAATAAGCCAATAATTCCCTGTTCTACCCATATTAAGACATATCCACTATCTGTAGGTACTTGAGATAGGTAGGCATTTGGCAAATATTTTTGAGCTTTTACCCCACCGTGCCCAATGCCTCCGCCAAATGGTCTGCTTGCCATGTAGCTTTTAAGCTTTCTTTGATTTTCAAGCCTCACCTGTAATGAAGCGTCGTTTGGATCGAAGGCAGTGCGCATTCTTCTTATTTGGTAATTGCCTTGCCCAATTGTTGTGAACTTAAAAAAGTAAAAGACCAGCAATAATAGGACAAAACCTGAAATCATTACGGTCTTATTTTTTCGTAATACAAAGAACGTGGCAAAACCTATAATTGGAATACTTATGGCACCTCTTGTCCCCGAAATAATCATTCCGTAAAAGGAAAAAGCAGCGACCAGCAGGAAAAAGGACTTTCTTTTCCATTCTTTCATCGATAAAGAAAAGATGAAAGCCACAACCCCGCTATAAGCTTGATTTGCACCGAATTGACCAGCATCGCTCAGGAACGAAAACACCCGAAGTTGGCCAAAGAGAATGTGTGTCTTATAGTTACCTTCGTCAAGCCACGCTTTTTCCCAGGGATCAACTCCCAGTTTTAATTGCATGATTCCTTTGAGCGTAACAATGATTGACAATACACCCCAAATATAAAAAAATCGGTTTAACTTGCGTTCGTCATTGATAAACAAGAGGGTAAGTGGTACAATCAGGAACATATATAATCCAATTCCTCTCCCCGAAAACCAAGCGGCAAAACTCCGTGCTTCGGGATTCACAATTTGGAATATTGAATACCCAAACCAGATAAATGCTAAAATGGTAATGTCCTTTTGGGCTGGAGACCAATCTACCCTTTTGGAAAACCGATTGAATATTAGGGCAATGTAGGTTAGAAAAAGTATCCCGTCCATGGCCAAACCTATTGGAACATCCTTGATGTACCTTCCAACACCGAGCAAAACAAATCCGAAAAAAACGGCCGTATATAACCCAATAATTGGATACCGGAAAAGCAAGACCAAATACAAAAAAACAAAGGGTAAACCGATAAAAAAAATCCCGCTGATCAATCCAGCCTTCGCAATGATGATTGCCAATAACGCATAACAAGTAATTATACCAAGTTTGAATTTTGGCGAGGCAAACATACCGGATCCGGTTAATCGTTCAAAGGGATTGTTTTGGAGCATCATAATGAATTGAACTATTATATTTTCTTCATTACTAATTTGGATTGCATTTCTGCATAAAACGTAATTCCCCGACTGAAAATCTTCGGGAAACTCAAATCAAGTTGTTTGTTTAAGAAGAAATAGCCAACCCAAATACCAATCACGGTAAAGCAGATAGACCCAACTGCAACCAATGCCAACGATTTAAAGATGAAGATCGCGATCACGTCACCGATGATATTAAACAGGACCATAATGAATACTTTTATCGCGTTTTTATCCGGGCAGTTAATGCTGTCGAGTCCAATTCCGGTCATCCGGTCGATGGGCAATATCAATCCGTAGACTGAAAAAATCCGAACAATCATCACTGTATTAAACCCGGTAACAGGGTCAATTCCGAGGTATTGTTTCCCTCCTAAAAGCAGAACAAAGAAATCCGCAAAGACGAACGTAAACAAGCTGACAAGAACAAAAAGATAGGTCATTGCGCCTGAATAAGTGTAAAACAACTTTCTAACTTCTTCAACTTTTCCCTGGATGCTTGCTTTGGACATTTTGGGAAAAGCCGTGGCAGCAAAACTGCGTAGTGGTATTTGTTGAATTTCAGTGAGTTTTATCGGGATGCTGTACAGAGCAACAGCAGCAGTTCCAAGTGGCGAAAGACTGATAATAAGTGTGTCAGCACTGCGCAGCAGGTTTGTGCCAATTAGCGTAAAAGTGGTGTAT
>QKGU01000108.1 GCA_003250325.1 Paludibacter sp. | reverse complement strand
AACAATTGAAGAACTCAAATTTTTGAAGGAATCGGAAGATAAGGTAGAATTCAAAAAAGGCGAAAACGGAAATATCTCCTATAATGGGGGAGGCAAATCTGAGCCGAAAGACCGTCGGCGATGCATTTTAGGTTATGTAACTGCACTTTGTAACGAAGGTGGTGGCTCTCTGGTGATTGGTATGCACGATAATTTTCCACACGCAGTTATTGGTACAAAACAGGCTGAAGGTGCGATTGGCAAATTAGAATCCGACATTTATAACGACACCTGCATACGTACAGATGTTTACGAGCTTTTTGATGAAAACAGCAAACGTGTACTTGTTATCGACGTTGTTGGGCGTCCGCTGGGTAAGGTTTTTAAATTTGAAGATATTGCACTGATGCGTGTTGGCGAAGAATTGAAACCAATGTCCGATGAAGTTTACCTCAAAATTATTCAGGAGCAGGAACCCGATTTCTCTCAGCAAATATGTACCGGTTTATCAATAGACGACTTAGACCAATCAGCTATTGATATTATGAAAGATAAATATGCTCAAAAACAAAAGAATCCTGGATTTAGAGGTCTATCCAATGTACAAGTTCTTTCCGATTTAGATTTGATAAAATCCGGCAATCTCACAAATGCAGCATTAATTCTTTTGGCGAAAGAAAGCGTAATTAAAGAACGTCTTCCACAAGCTGCTATAATGCACGAATACCGTACGAATGAAGCTCAGATTCACTTCGACAAACGTGTAAAATTTCAACAACCATTTTTTGTATTGATTGAAAAACTATGGGACTTAATTAATTTGCGCAATGGTTCAATTCCTGTTAGAGAAGGTGCATTTAACACCTTTGAAATTCCATTATTTAATGAAGAGGTGATTCGCGAAGCCCTGAATAATGCAATAGCTCATAGAGATTATAAAAGACAAAGCGAGACGGTCATTAAACAATTTCCGCTTCGTATGATTATCACAAGCATGGGCGGTTTCCCTCATGGTGTTTCATTGGAAAATTTATTGACGGTACCAAGTACTCCGCGAAACAGGCTGTTAGCAGATGTTCTATCCAAAACGGGTTTGGTAGAGAGGTCAGGTCAGGGAGTGGATAGGATCTTTCTAAATACGCTGTCTGAAGGAAAACCCGATCCTGATTATTCAAAAAGCGATGCTTTTACAGTTACTCTCTCATTATCTGCCGAAATTGAAGATAAAGCATTTGCCTTGTTTATAAAGTCAGTACAGGATAGTTTATCTGACGATAATAAACTAACCGTTTTTGAGATACTAACTTTGAATAAAATCAGAAAAGGTGCAGATAGAAATGAGTTAGATAAAGCTGTTGTAGAAAAATTAAAACAACGCCTACTCATTGAAAGTGTTGGTAAAACAAAAGGTCAGTTTTATATTTTGTGCAAAGATTACTATGAGTTTGCTGATAATAAAGTTGAATATTCTAAATTTACTGATTGGGATGTCAATCAGGCTTTTTCAATGGTTCAAATGTATTTGGAAAAACAGCACAAAGCCAAAATGGGCGATTTTGTAAAATTGTTTGAAGGTCATGTTACTCGTAGAAAAATTAAATACTTTATAGAGAAAATGTGTGAAGCTCAATTGCTCAACTCTATTGGATCAGGCAGTGCAACACACTATGTTTTAAGTGATGATTACAGAGAAAAACGTGTCATAATTGATAAAGCATTGAAAATTGGATTTGAGGAATTAAAGAAAAGAGGTGAGATAAACTAATTGTCCAAGATTTTGTCCAAAACAATATCGTAAAGAATCTAATTCAATTCTAATATATTGATTCTCTGATTGATTATATTGAAATAAATTGTCCAAGATTTGTCCAAACAAAACGGAATGTTACTTTTAGTCCTTAATTTCTCCAAAAGTCACATTGATAAATTTCAAAATAAAAAATATCACGAATAATAGCTACGCTTGCATTGCATGCAATATATTGATTCACTTTGTGTTATGAAATTACAATTAGTATGTTCAGGAAGTAAACTTCCCGAACATACTTTCAAATATAATAGTGTAAATGTAGTCAATAACCCGATAAACGTATATATAAGAAATTTCAAATACAACTATGGAGCAAAACAACATTGTTGAAATAAAATACGAGCAAACAGGCAATTCGTCGAGCACCGACACACTGGGCATGCGCGAAATGCAGGCAAAAGTGTATAAAGCACGTGATGAACAATACATTCTGGTGAAAGCACCTCCCGCTTCGGGTAAGTCGCGGGCATTGATGTATGTGGCATTATACAAACTGGCCAATCAAAGTGTACAAAAAGTAGTAGTGGTTGTTCCTGAAAAAACAATTGGGCGGTCGTTCCAGAATACGAACCTGAAAAAACAGGGCTTTATGTACGATTGGGAGGTGGCTCAATATTTCAACCTCTGCGACACTGAAAACGAACGCGATAAAATCGGTCGTTTCAAAGAGTTTTTCATTCAAAAAAGTACTAATAAGCTGATATGTACCCACTCCACGCTTCGCAATGCCATGAAAGAGCTGAGCAACAATGTGTTTGATGATTGTTTATTGGCTATTGATGAATTTCACCATGCTTCTGCTTCTGCCGATAGTGAGTTAGGTAACATTGTGCGCGATATTATGGCGGAAACCTCCGCTCACATTATAGCTATGACAGGTTCGTATTTTCGCGGCGATGGCGATTTTGTACTTCGCCCCGAAGATGAACGCCGTTTCTTTCCGGTAACCTACAATTACTATCAGCAATTGAATGGTTACATACACCTGAAAACATTAGGTTTAGGTTATCATTTTTATAGCGGAGGAAACTATCTGACTGGTATTAAATCGTTAATCGACCCCTCGAAGAAAACATTGATACATATTCCTTCGGTAAATTCTCGAGCAGCCACCGGAACCGGTAAAATGACTGAAGTGGAAGAAATAATGAAATTGTACGGTACTATTGGTGATAAAAACTACAACACAGGTATTACGCCAGTGGTTACCCCCGAAGGAAAAACGCTCCACTTTGCTGATTTGGTGGAAGATAATCCAAACGAGCGGAAACAGTTACAAGGCTATTTGCAACGCATGAGTAGAAAAGAACATGTGGATGTAATCATTGCCCTCGGTACAGCAAAAGAGGGTTTCGACTGGCAATGGTGCGAACAGTGTATCACTATTGGAGTACGTGGGTCTTTGACCGAGGTGGTGCAAATTATTGGTCGTTGTACACGTGATTGCGAGGGCAAAGAACATGCACAATTTACCAACCTGATAGCTGCCCCCGATGCCAAACAGGATGATGTGGCAAAATCGGTAAACGATATGCTAAAAGCCATTGTCGCTTCACTGTTAATGGAACAGGTTATGTCTCCTTCGTGGAATTTTAAAACACGCAAAGACCCTTTTGAGAAACCAACGGGAGTACGCGAATTATTTGTTGAGGGGCTTAAGCCGCTTTCGTCGGCAAAAACCAATCTGATTGTTTCGGAGCAATTGGACGATTTGAAAGCCACTATTTTGCAGGACAATATGATTGTTCGCGCTCTCGATGGCAATACACCTCCAGAAGTTATCAATCAGGTTATCATTCCCAAAATTATACGTGAGAAATACCCTGATTTATCCGAAGACGAGGTAGAAGAAGTGCGTCAACGAACTTTATTAGATACTATTGTAAAAGGCAATGATATAGTAGAAAGTGAAGGCAATCGCTTTTTGAAACTGCCTAATCGGTTTATAAATATCGATATCCTTAATATATCGCTGATAAACAGCATAAATCCTTTTCAAAGGGCTTATGAAATCATGTCGAAGAATGTTTCTGCTCCAATTCTCAAGATTATTCAGGACACCATTGCTGAGCAGAAATATGACATGACTCTTGAAGAAGCAAAAATTCTTTTCAAAGGTCCTTTAAAAGAATACCTTGCGCAAAATAACAATGTCTTACCCTCCAAAGAAAGTGGTAATTTACAAGTGCGTAAATTAGCCCAGGCATACACCATTATCAGCAACGAGAAAAGACGGTATTTAAGTGGTCTGAGTCAATCTAAACAAAATCAATAATTATGAGTTGGACTGAAGATTTATTGGAGCTTTTCAACGATCCGATTTTGGCAGATGTAAAGCCATTTCCACAGAAAATAACAAGCGATGACCGATTGGTTGAAGATTTTGTACAGGTTTGTGATTGGGTGATGGAAAACGGTTTTGAACCACGCGAAGAGGGTGCGGATTTTACGGAACGAAAATTTTACCGTCGTTTATTAAGTATTCGGAACGACGAAGAAAAAAGTGCTTTTCTAAAAGCTCACGACACTGCTAATCTTTTAAATGATTAAACTCATGCCAATTGACAAAGAACTTGAAGAACTATTCAACGACCCATTGTTGGATGAAATTGGAAAGGAGGATTTAAGCCTGTTTGATGTGCCTGAAAGTCTGAAAGCAACAGATAAAGACAAGCCCGACTATGTGGCTCGTCGCGTTCCATGTAAAAACTTTGCTGATTACGAAGCAGGTTTTCATAAAGTGCAATTAGAACTTAAAACGGGCAAACGAAGCATTAAAAAATTCAAGGCAAGTGCACTCAAGGCTGGTAATTACTATGTTATTGGCGGGGTTATCCTGTTGCTCGATTATGTGGACGAATTAGTAGAAAAATCAAAGCGAAAAAAGAAAGATGCACGTACACGATGTATCTACGAGAATGGTACTGAATCAGATATTTTTCTCGATACATTAAGACGCTCATTGACTTCGGAGGGTTACTTTATAACTGAAAGCATTGATACAAACGATTCGGTCTTCGATCAGAAGTTTGAAGTTACAACGAATGATAAGCAGGATGGCTGGATTTATGTATTGCGTTCTCTTTCCTCAAATCCAAAAATTCATAATCAAAAAGATTTGTACAAAATAGGTTTTTCAACAACACCCGTAGGGAAACGTATTGCCAATGCCGCAAACGACACAACCTATTTGATGGATAATGTGGAAATAGTGGCAACATGGAAAACCTACAACCTGAACACACAAAAGCTGGAAGCACTTATACACTCATTCTTTAGTGCGGTTCAGTTTCGTGTGCAATTAGTTGACGATACAGGTTCGCGTTTTACAGCCCGCGAATGGTATGTAGTACCGCTTGGGATTATTGAAAATGTGATAAATAGAATTATTGACGGAAGTATTATTCAATATCGTTACAATCCTTCGCTTTGTACATTAGAACAGTTGCCCGAAAAAGAAGATTCAAAACCAACATACGACACCACCGGATTGAAAGTTCTGACGCTTATTATCAAACAGGAATGGTTGAATGAGATACTTGCTGGCCGTAAAACCATTGAATATCGTCAAATGAAACAATCTCAAATAGGTAAATATACATGGGTTAGTAACGAAGATGGCAAACGCTACCTTACCAAATACGACCTTATCCGATTTTACGTTGGCTACAGCAAAGACCGCCAAACAGCATTGGTTGAAATTACAGATACAACCTATGATGCCGAAAACCAATTGGTCGAATATCATTTAGGGAGGATATTAGTAAAATAAAAATGGAAATTCAGGATTCATATCAAAAAGCTATTCGGTATGCTGGGGAAAAACACGCTGAATTACAGCAAACCTTACCCGACAGTATAATACCGTATGCCGTTCATATAAGTAATGTGGCTATGGAAATACTGGTTGCAGCTTCGTACTCCAATGACTTTGATACAGAATTTTCAATACAAGTAGCTTTGTTGCACGATATATTGGAAGATACACAAACAACGTTTCAAGAATTGGCAAATGAATTTGGAGCTGATATTGCAACAGGTGTTTTTGCTTTGACTAAACGAAAATCTCTTCCAAAAGATCAACAAATGACCGATAGTCTTTCACGTTTAAAAATGTGTGTTCCTGAAGTTCGTGCCGTCAAACTTGCCGATAGAATAACTAATTTACAAAAGCCGCCAATGTCGTGGACTATTGAAAAGAAACAGAAATACTTGAATGAAGCCAGTCTAATTCTAAAGGAGCTAAAAGGAACAAATGAATACCTGGAAAACCGAATGGAATTAAAGATTAAAACATACAAGGAGTATATCGAATTGTAAAATCCAACATATTAAATGATTGAGCATGTCAAAGCATAAGGAAATAAAGGATAGAGCATATTACGCTAATGGTGTTTTTATGAGTGTATTGGAAGAAATAGTAAAGACTCAAACAGATCACCCCGATATGATTTGCTATTTACAGCCTTATGATAATAGCATTATTACTCAGTTACGCGATTTGACAGCAGAGCAAGGTTATTCATGGCAACTCTATGCTTCAACTTCTACCTGTCTTAGTCATGTATCTTATGTGGCCGACATTGTGGGTTGGGAAAATAAAAAAGAGTTATCGGACGAAAGGCGCGCTGAGCTCAATAAACATATGGCAGATTTTCAGCAAGGAGAAAAGGAGGTTTACGAGGACGGCATAAACATTATTGCCATTAAAAATCTCAGACGGTTCACAAATCCAATTCCTAAAGAGAGATTCTTGAAAATTGAGGATGACAAACCTTTTGTAGGTCGTCCACTTCCGGGAAAGTATGGCTATGTATTGCCGTTAGATTTGCAAAATCATGAAACTTCAACAATTATTATCAGTAGGGACATAATCGAAAAAGAGCTATCTGTAAATGTAGCCGAAAAGAAGAAGAAAAGCCTTGAAGAAATCTATAAGGATTTAATCGGTAAGCCAACTAAACCTGAGAAAATACAAATCGTTTCAACAGGATTCAATCGAAACCCCAATGTGGTTGCTTATGTAATAAAACGAGCAAACGGAATTTGCGAGTTATGCCACAAGCCCGCTCCATTCAAAAAGCCGGATGGAACTCCTTACCTCGAAGTTCACCATTGGAACCCATTATCAGAAGGTGGTGAAGATACTGTAAAAAATGCAGCAGCCTTATGTCCGAATTGTCATAAGGAAGCACATTTTGGACTTAGAAGGGAGGAAATAAAAAATGGTCAGATAATAATAAATGACCTGCCCACGCAGGTTTAAACCGAATAGGTAAAGCGGTCTTCGTCATTCCGCCACTTTGTTCACAAAAACATAGCCCCAAGGGTATAACAAGCAGCCTGTAAAAAATCTCCACACCTTCGGGTAGTATTTTTTCGGCTGCCCTTGTGGCTACCGCTTCCACACTCACTCCTGCGCTCCGGTAGGTGCTCGTCGTGGCGTGTTAGCTTGTTTTGTTCACCACGTTCTGTCATTCCTCAGTCATGGTTGCACCTGCCCCCTAAAAACCCTTTATGGTATTCGCTACGCTCATGTATTTTTAGTAGGGGTCAGCCACCATTTAGAGTTTTGCTCGCCTGCGGTCGCTCGTGCTGTTATGGTTTGTCACATTTTTTGCAGCTCACTTTCCCATGTTGGCTTATTGCCGTGTTCGTTCAGTCTTTCCGTTCATTTTATTCTCTACACTTCTTCACTCACACCGCAACGCCAACCGCACGCAAGAGCTGTCATTCATTCGCTCATTGCGTTCCATTCCACTCATTTCACTTTCAGGGTATATGTCTTTTCCCACCCACAAATCCATGTGGTTGCAGCCGTGTTCCGTTTCACTCCACACCGCTTCACCACCGCACACATACACCCTTTCCGTTCATTCGCTTCAATACACTCCATTCGTTCATTACTTCCAGCCCTTGCTTTTTCCAACGCACCGTTCGGGCAAAAAAATGCGCCAAACCAGCTGCCGGCAGCACCCGTCCACCGCGCTCCGCGCTTCCTGTGTCCGGGGCA
>QKGU01000351.1 GCA_003250325.1 Paludibacter sp. | reverse complement strand
GTATAGTGCTTTTTTGTTTTAGCATTTACTGACAGGCATAACAAACAAAACAAAATCGATACTATAAGTTGAGAAAAGTTATTCGACATGAGTCGGTATATTAGATTTCTTGATTTTATCTTCTTGGATACTTCTTTCACTTTGCGCTTTATTATAAGTTGTTTTCAAGTTATGAAGATTCTTCCTTTTGGGATTGTAATTTGGATTAGCCTGAGGAAATTCAGCCTCCATTTTATTCAGTTCTTTTTTAAGAATTAAAGCTAACTTTTTAGTTATTTCAGGAAGTTTTTCCGATAAATTATTCTGCTCATAGGGATCTTCTTCAAGATTAAATAACAAATAAGCACCTTCTTCATCGTTATAAAAATGAATGAGTTTAAAATCACCCTCAATAATAGAAGAATACGGACTAGTATTGCCTGTATAATGAGGATAGTGAAATATTAAACGACGATTATCTGTTATACTTTTTGCTTTCAACTTAGGCAAAAAGCTTTCACCATCAAGGTGCTGTTTATGTTTCAGATTAATGTTGGCAATCTCTAAAAATGTGGGATAAATATCCATCCCTACAATACGCTGTTCTGATATTTGACCAGGCTCTACCCTCTTCGGCCACTTAACAATAAACGGAACACGCATGGCCGCTTCAAAAGCATAACTTTTCCCGCCCAGAAGAGGATAATTCGAAGTATTGCTATTCAATCCGCCATTGTCGGATGTGAAAACAACCATTGTATTTTCTTCTATTCCAAGCTTTTTCAATTCTTCGATCAATCGTCCCAGATTTTTATCAACCGATGCCAGCATGGCAGCATATTCTGGATTATCCTGGTCGGTAGTTGCTTTGTTTTTAAAACGTTTTACCAACTCTGGTTTTGCTTGTATTGGGTTATGCACCAAATAATGCGAAAGGACTGCCAAAAACGGCTTGTGACTATTTTCTTGAATGAAATTGATACACTCGTCGGTTAAGGCATCGGCTACGTACTTGTCGTCATCCAAGGTTTCTAATCCTACTCCATAAGGTTTAAACGTTTTTCCCCAGTGACCAGAAACAGCTGTGGGCACATGTTTGTTTCTGTATCCTATAGCCACCTCAAAACCACGTTTATCGGGTGTATAATCTTTATGGATACCACAGTGCCATTTTCCGAAATAACCGGTTGCATAACCGGCATCCCTTAATACTTCGGCAAAAAAAATTTCGGATTGGGGCACATTATGCCTGTGCAGAGCTTCGTAATACTGGTTATTTGCACCACCATCACGCTGTTTGCTTTCTTCATACAAGCGATCGTCGGGAGATGATTCGCCCTCAAAAACAGTTGTAAACTTTGTTCGAGCAGGATTTTTACCTGAAAAAATAGCTCCTCGTGATGGCGCACAAACCGGTGCTGCGGAATATGCATTTGCAAAACGGATTCCGTCTGCTGCCATAGCATCAATATGTGATGTTTCGTAATACAGGCTCCCAGAACAGCCCATATCTTTCCATCCCATATCATCTATAATAACTAATACGATATTAGGTTTTGGTTGTCCTGAAACTACAAAAAGGTTAGCCAGAAACGCAACCAGAAATATATTCTTCAAAAACAGATTAATTTTCATAATCCTCTCCACGGTTACTTTTTGCACATGATTCTACAAATGACTTCATATTCTTTTTCATTCGCTCAACTATTTCAGGATGTTTGCCTGCAATATTTTCTGATTCAGATTCATCATTCAATATATCGTAAAGTTCGTAATCTGAAATTTTAGTCGTACCATTATCCGATTTAGGTCTTTGAGCACCTAAGTTATGCACTAATTTATACCTGTCGCCTATTAAAGCCATTTGTTGTTGAGGCGTATACTGAAATCCAATTTCAGCATTACGTTCATTCTGTTTTCCTTTCAGAATATCAAGTAAACTTATTCCGTCAATAGGCCTGTCGCTTTTTATATTACATCCAAGGATATCGCAAATGGTCGGAAAATAATCGCTTGTAACTGCGGGCAAATTAATTTCTTTGTGTTC
>QKGU01000371.1 GCA_003250325.1 Paludibacter sp. | reverse complement strand
CAATAAAGCACATGGCGGTAACACACGCCTATGTCCATTGGCTGGCGCACGTGCATTTTGGCAGTTTTGCTCCCGCATTCACTTTGTCGCTGTGCGACAGCGAACGCTCCCGCAAACCGCCAAATGCCCATAGCCTCGGTCGTTGGCAACAAGTGTAAAAAGACAGACGACAGACAGATACGATAGTGATAAACGGAAAATAGAAAGGATTTAGCTTTTTGTGCAAATTTGATGGAAATTTATTTTGTTTTTTTCTTCCCCCCGCAAAAAAAGAAGAAAGAAACCCCACCCACATTGCAGCACATTTGCAAGCCCCACGAGCCGACGCTCAAAACCAAAGCTTGCAAAAGAGCTGCAATTTTGCCGACACACCCGTGCTAAATTGTTACATTTGAGCTTTAATTGACTTTTGATTAAAATACTAAATGAAAAACGAAAAACTGACAAGGAAAGAAATCATTGACAACCGCTTAAAACAAGCGGATTGGAATGTTACTGACCGAACTCAGGTAATTGAGGAATTTGATATTCATTTGACAGTTGTAGAAGAACCTACAACACCATACGCTGGACATCAATACAGCGACTATGTTTTATTAGGCAAAGACGGTAAACCGCTTGCAGTTGTGGAAGCTAAAAAGACTTCAGTTGACGCTGCACTTGGACGAGAACAAGCCAAACAATATTGCTACAATATTAAACAGACACAAGGCGTTGACTTACCTTTCTGCTTTTATACCAACGGACACGATATTTACTTTTGGGACTTAGAAAATTATCCACCTAAAAAAGTTTACGGTTTTCCGACCCGTGACGACCTTGAACGCTATTCTTACATTCGCAAGGCAAGAAAACAATTAGCGGGTGAACTCATTAATGCCAAAATTGCAGGGCGTAATTATCAGATTGCTTCTATTCGTGCCGTAATGGAAGCCGTTGAAAAACGGAAACGAAAATTCTTGCTGGTAATGGCTACAGGCACAGGCAAAACAAGAACTTGTATTGCTTTGGTGGATGCACTAATGAGAGCTGGTTGGGCAGAAAGAGTATTGTTTTTGGTTGACAGGATTGCATTGCGTGACCAAACATTGGAAGCATTCAAAGAGCATTTGCCTAACGAACCACGTTGGCCAAAACAAGCGGAAAAAGAAATTGCAACAGACAGACGGATTTACGTTTCAACTTATCCTACAATGTTGAACGTAATTCGCAATGAGGAAAAAAGTTTGAGTCCGCATTTCTTTGACTTGATTGTGGTGGACGAAAGCCACCGCAGTATTTACAACACCTATCAGGAAATACTAGATTATTTCAATACGATTACGCTTGGATTGACAGCAACGCCAACCGATGTAATCGACCACAACACTTTTCAATTGTTTGAGTGCGAAGATGGCGTTCCGACCTTTGCCTATTCATACGAAGAAGCAGTAAATCACATTCCGCCATTCCTGAGCAATTTTCAGGTAATGAAAATCAAAACCAAATTTCAGGATGAAGGAATAAACAAGAGGACAATTACCTTGGAAGACCAACAAAAACTGATGTTGGAGGGAAAGGAAATTGAAGAAATTAATTACGAAGGAACAGAAATTGAAAAGAAGGTAATCAATAGGGGAACGAATGCTTTGATAGTCCGTGAATTCATGGAAGAAAGCATTAAAGATGCCAACGGAGTATTACCAGGTAAAACAATTTTCTTTTGCATTTCAAAAGCACATGCAAGGCGAGTAGAAGAAATATTCGATTCGCTTTATCCCGAATACAAAGGCGAATTAGCCAAAGTATTGGTAAGCGAAGACCCTCGTGTTTATGGTAAAGGCGGTTTGCTTGACCAGTTCGTGAGTAACGATATGCCACGAATTGCCATTAGTGTGGATATGCTCGACACGGGTATTGATGTTCGTGAATTGGTGAATTTGGTTTTCGCAAAACCTGTTTATAGTTATACCAAATTTTGGCAAATGATAGGCAGAGGAACTCGTTTGCTCGAACCTGAAAAAATAAAACCTTGGTGCACACAAAAAGATAATTTCCTGATTCTTGATTGTTGGGACAATTTTGAATATTTCAAACTCAACCCAAGAGGCAAAGAGCTAAAAGGACAAATTCCTTTGCCAGTTCGTTTATTTGGTGTTCGATTAGAAAAAATTGAAGAAGCACAAACACAAAGTAAATCAGAAATTGAAAACAAAGAAATTCAGAAAATCAGAAAGCAGGTTGAAGCACTTCCAAAAAATTCGGTGGTTATTATGGAAGCTCGAAATGAATTACAGCGATTAGAGGATGAAAACTTCTGGAACAACCTGACTTCCGATAAAATGGAATTTTTGGAAGCTGTTGTAAAACCATTGCTTCGCACGGTTTCAGATGTTGATTTCAAAGCCATGCGTTTTGAAAAAGACATTGTGGAAGTTTCGTTGGCTCATTTGGCTGGTGAAACTGAAAAATTTGAAGCGCTGAAAGAAAGCATCATTGAAGAAATAGGCGAACTGCCTTTGAGCATTAATATAGTGGCACGGGAGCAGGAGTTAATTCGACAGGCACAAAGCAATCATTATTGGGCAACCATCAATGAAGACAAGTTTGAAGAACTAATTCAAAAACTTTCGCCTTTGATGAAGTTTCGTGAAGCTGTTATTCCTTTAGCTCCTGCTAAATTCAACCTGAAAGACATTGTTGCAGAAAAGGAATTTATAGAGTATGGACCACAACACGAAGCATTGAGCGTAGCCAAATACCGTGAATTGGTTGAAAAGAAAATTAATGAATTGGTTTCAAGCAGTCCGATTTTACAGAAGCTGAAACAAGGTTTGGAAATTACACCCGAAGAAGCGGAGCAATTAGCCGAAGAACTGCACAACGAGCATCCGCATATTACCATTGATTTGCTTCGCAAGGTTTACAACCACCGCAAAGCTGCATTGGTGCAATTCATCAAACACATTTTAGGCATAGAACAATTAGAAACCTTTGCCGAAACTGTTACCAAAGCATTTGATGATTTTATTTCAAAACATAGTTATCTTACCAGCCGACAACTTCAATTTCTTGACTTGCTCAAAAACTTTGTATTGGAAAAAGGCGATGTGAGTAAACGCAACCTGATTGAATCGCCCTTTACTATGCTTCATCCCGAAGGCATCAGAGGAATATTTAATCAAAAAGAAATTGACGAAATTTTAAGTTTAACCGAAAAAGTATTAGCAGCATAGATGTTACAAAACAACGCACAATTAAAATCGCTTATAGACAAGCTCTGGCAGAACTTTTGGGAAGGTGGCATTGCCAACCCTTTAACTGCCATTGAGCAAATTACCTATCTTATTTTCATGAAGCGTTTGGATGATTTAGAAGCCAAACGTGAGCGTGATGCCGAGTTTACAGGAGATAAATATATTTCACGTTTTACAGGAAAATTCAACGTTCCGGGCAGTAACGAAAGCATTGATAAAAACGAATTGCGTTGGAGCGTATTTAAACATAAGCCAGCCGATGAAATGCTGTTGCATGTGCAAATGAAGGTGTTTCCGTTTTTGAAGGATTTGAACGGTGAAACTTCGCCTTTTACCAAGCACATGGCAAATGCTGTATTTATTATGCCAAAAGCAAGTTTGCTGGTTTCTGCCATCAATATTGTAGAAGATATTTTCAAGGAAATTGAAAAAGATGCCACCGAAGGTGGACATGCTTTTCAGGATATTCAGGGCGATGTGTATGAAATGCTTTTGAGTGAAATCGCTACTGCTGGTAAAAACGGACAGTTCCGCACCCCTCGCCACATTATTAAACTCATGGCTGAACTGGTTGCTCCGCAATTGGGACAACGCATTGCCGACCCTGCCTGTGGAACAGGCGGTTTTTTGCTTGGCTCTTATCAATACATTCTTACCGATTTGGTTCGTAAAAAAGACCCTGCCAAATTGAGCAAAGACGAAGACGGTTTTGAACGTGCCGCCATTAGTGCAGTTTTGACACAAAATGTAAAAACCATTCTCGACCAAAGTTTTGTAGGTTATGATATTGATACCACAATGGTGCGTTTAGGTTTGATGAACCTGATGATGCACGGCATTGACGAACCTAAAATTGACTACAAAGACACGTTAAGCAAAAGCTACAATGAAGACAGCCAGTTCGATATAATTATGGCGAATCCGCCATTTACCGGGAATATTGACAAAGGCGATATTAACGAAGGGCTGAAACTGCCCACCACCAAAACTGAACTGCTTTTTGTTGAACGTATTTTTAACATGCTCAAAATGGGCGGAACGGCTGCCGTTATTGTGCCAAGCGGTGTAACACAAAACAGCGGAAAAGCATTTGAAAGCCTGCGAAAACTGATAATTGAAAAAGCCGAACTAAAAGCCGTAATAGCTGTGCCAAGCGGAGCATTTAAACCCTATGCAGGTGTAAGCACCGCTATTCTCATTTTTACCAAAGGTGGAGAAACCAACAAAGTGTGGTTTTACGATATGCAGTCAGACGGCTATACACTGGATGATAAGCGAAACAAAATTGCAGAAAGCGATTTGCCCGACATTGTGCAACGCTACAAAGCAAGAGATGCTAAAAAAGACAGCGACCGAAAGCTGAAATACTTTATGGTGCCAAAAAAGGAAATTGTAGAAAACAACTACGACCTGAACCTGAGCACCTATAAAGAAGAAGTGTATGAAGAAGTGGTGTATGAAAAACCGAATGTGATTTTCGGCAAATTAGAAAATATTGAAGCCGATATTCAAAAAGGATTGGCGGCATTAAAAGAGTTGATGTAATGAAATTTGAGAAACTCAAAAATATCGTTGAAGTAAAGAAAGGAAAGAAGCCATCCTTTGTGGAAACTCCTGATGAAAATTCCATCAGAGTTTTGCAAATTGATGATTTACGCAATGACACTAATCCGAAATTCACAAATGATAAAACAGGTGTGTTAGCAAAGGAAGATGATGTTCTTATTGCTTGGGATGGTGCAAACGCAGGAACTATTGGTTATGGGAAATTGGGATACATTGGAAGCACTATTGCTTTGTTAAGGAAAAAACAACCTGACTTATACTCAACAACTTTTATTGGAATTTTCCTCCAATCGCAATATCAATATTTACGCAGCAAAACCACTGGTGCAACAATTCCACACATTAGTAGAAAGGCTTTAGATGAATTGGAAATTCCTGTAATAAGTGTATTAGACCAACTCCACATAGCCAATCTCTTAAGCAAAGCTGAAAACCTGATAGCCCAACGCAAAGAAAGCATCCGCCTGTTGGATGAATTTTTGAAAAGCACGTTTTTGGAGATGTTTGGAGACCCTGTTAGGAATGAAAAGGGATGGGAAACAAGAACAATCGAGCAACTTGTCAAAAAAGAAAAGTATGCTTTAAAAAGAGGTCCATTTGGTGGTGCATTGAAAAAAGAAATCTTTGTGCCTTCAGGATACTTAGTTTACGAACAATTCCACGCATTAAATAATGACTTCTCATTTGCAAGATACTTTATTGATGAAGCCAAGTTTCAAGAATTAAAAGGATTTGAAGTAAAGCCAGGCGACATCATTGTAAGTTGTTCAGGAGTATATTTAGGAAAACTTGCAATTGTTCCCAAAGGTGCAAAGCAGGGAATCATTAATCAAGCATTACTAAAAATCAGTTTGGATAACCGAATAATTGAAAATGTGTTTTTCGTTTATGTATTCTCAAATGAGAATTTCAAGCGGAAATTCTACGGTAATGTAATCGGAACAGGAATTCCAAACTTTCCGTCTATGGATGATTTCAAAAAGTTCAATTTCATTTATCCCCCAATCGAACTCCAAACCCAATTTGCCCAAATAGTAGAAAAAACCAAAGTCCTCAAAAGCCAATACCAACAAAGCTTACAGGAGCTGGAGAATTTATATGGCAGTTTAAGCCAAAAGGCGTTTAGGGGTGAGCTGCATTTAACTTATATCCCTGCATGAAAAAGCGATTTACCACCACCAAATATAAAAAGAGAAATACTAAACATGCTGCCGACCAGTTGCAACGTCGCTTGTTGAGTAAAGAGAAAAAGAAGTTTAAAAATCGCTTGAAATCTGGTAAACCATTAGAAAAGAAAGAACGGAAGTTTAAAATAAAAAATCACAATGAAGATATTAAACCTGTTGTATATGCTCCAAGTGATTTGCGTTTAATAGAAAATACATCCGAATGTTTATCATTTTTTAGAGATTTAAGAAGTGATGAATATTTAAGCCAGAGACGTAATGTGAGATTTGTAATAATGTCGCTTAAAGGAGTAACAGAAATCGATTATGGTGCAATAAGTATCCTCACAGCTATTAGCGATGATTTAAAGTTCAAAAAAATAATATTAAAAGGTGACTTTCCTGATAATCCCGAATGTAAAAAATTTGTGATTGATTCAGGTTATCTTAGTCACATGGTTGACGACCATGGCAAACCATTCCCAAAAGCAGAAAAATCCGAATTAATTTTCTTTGAAAAAGGGTGTGGAAAACTTTCACTCAAGGATAATATGGCTATTAGCAATACTGTAAAAAATGTTGTGTTGCATTTGACTGGTGAACTTAAACAATGCTTGGCGGTTAAAACAATTGTCCTTGAAATATGTGGTAATTCTATTGAATGGGGTGGTACTGAAAATAAACAATGGTTGTTAGGTGTTCAATATAAACCTAATAATGTTGTTTTTACGGTTACGGATGTCGGTAGAGGTATTTTAGATACTCTGCATCGTCGTTTTGACAAAATTCTTACCGACACATTTTCAAATAAATCTAATGCAGAGATTTTATCTGGTGCATTTAATCAAAAATACGGTTCTTCAACAAAAGAAGTAAATCGAAATAAAGGTCTTCCCTCTGTAAAATATAATTTCGAACAAAACATGATTAGTAAGCTCAAAGTTCTGACTAATAATGTAATTTTGCAGTTTGATAATGAGAGTCTTTCAAAAACATTTGAAAAAGGCAAGCCACGTTTCCGTGGCACTTTTTATCAATGGGAAATGACTAATGAATGTATAAACAATATAGTTTTGAATTGATATGAAAACACTAAGTATATACGAAAAATATTCCGAATTCACAGGGCTAAGACATTGTGATATTAGTGATAATTCGGGCGAGGATTTTTACCATAAAATTCTAAATCAAGAGTTTAAAGCTGCATTTGAAGCAAAAGAAGAACTAACAGTAATTCTTGATAAGGTGGATGGTTATGCATCTTCATTTTTAGATGAGGCTTTTGGAAATCTAGTTTATGATTTCACTTTAGAGAATGTGAAAAAATATATCATTATTATTTCAAGCCAAGAACCTCATTGGAAAGAAATGATTGAAACAAAAACATATATTCAGTGGGAAAGCAGAAGAAAGAATAATCAGGCACCAAAAGTTACAGAAGAGCACGGAGCATGGTATAGGCTTATTGATAACGTATTAAAACAAGAAATATGGGAACGACCTGCTGCTGTTTAAATTTCTTGTGCTCTCTTGAGGCATCTGATTGGATAAGTTTATTAGGAATTGTTGTAAACTCCTTTTTGGCTTTTTGGATTGTAAAAACTATTCAAAATAGATTAACAAATAAAAGGGTTCTTAAAGACCATTTTATTAATGAGATAAAAGAGATTCGCAACGAGTATAGAAATTGTTTAAGTAATCTTTATTCTTCAAAAACACATCCAAAAACTGTACTTCCTTGGTTTAAATTAATGAATATCAAAATAAATGACTTGATGAATATACTTAATAAAAAGTATAAAATTGATACAAAGTCTTTAATGCCATATCAATATGATTTGCAGGAATTAGTTACAAATAATGAAGACTTTATAAATCAGTTTAAGGAGGATAAATCAGTACTTTTTTCTGATATTTCGAAAGTTCAATTCTTAAAATTCCAACAGGATAACAACCAAATATTTAATGAGTTAATAATAAAAACAATAGTCCGTTAGAAAAATATAATAATTAAGCGGCTTTCGTGCCGAAATACAGTAGTTCTTTGACATGGTGGTGACTTTTTAGGGTTTTAGGTTTTATACCGAAAGTCTCAATAAATCGGTTTAACAGAAACGCATTGTG
>QKGU01000129.1 GCA_003250325.1 Paludibacter sp. | reverse complement strand
GATAGCCTGCTCAACGATCGTTAAACCCGATTTCTTTCTCATAATCTGAAATTTTATGTGATTAATTCCTGAGAATAGGAAGAATCGGGTACTTTTACAACAGCTACCCGCGAAGGCGGGTTTAGTTCAACACGCGGTATAAAAAATTGCCGGTTCAGTAGTTTATTCAAGGGTTGTAGCCCGCTTCAACTTTTGTGTAACTTGACAGGAAATCGCCCGCAATCGGCAACTTTTCATACCGCCAACCGTTACCTGCAAGGTTAAAAAAGGAAAAAAAAGACTGATATTGAGGGAAATAACTAAACCAGATTTGAAAATGACTACTCTGAAAAGATTTTGTTTTGCCCGCCCGCTTCTGCCCTTCGGGACAGTTTTGGAAACCCACCCACATTGCAGCACATTTGCAAGCCCACACAATCCTCCACACAATCCAAAGGCTTTCAAAAGAGCTGCAATTTTACCGTCGCGCCAAGATAATATTTACTATTTTTGAGATTTCAAGAACAATTTCAATGAAGAGTAAAAGAATAGAACATATCATTAACGAAATAATTGACCAATACTGTTATGCTGACTCCTCTGAAAGACCTTGGATTATAGGGTTTAGCGGTGGAAAAGATTCAACTGTACTATTAACATTGGTCTGGGAAGCATTGCTTCGAATAAGGAAGATGCCAACTCCTTTTCAATTAAAAAGACCCGTTTATGTCGTTTGTAATGACACGTTAGTTGAAAATCCAATTATTGTTGAATACACTGAAAGGGTTTTAAATAAAATTAGTAAAGCCGCAAGAGAACAGGATTTGCCAATATTCGTGCGAAAAACAATTCCAAGATTAGAGGATTCTTTTTGGGTAAACATAATTGGAAAAGGATATCCGGTTCCCAATAATGCTTTTCGGTGGTGTACAGAAAAATTGAAAATTAAACCAACTTCACGATTTATAAATGAACAAGTTGCGGAGAATGGTGAAGCAATTATTCTTATCGGTACTCGTTCCGCAGAAAGTGCTTCCAGAGCCAAGTCGATAAAAAAACATGAGATTAGGGGGAAAAGGTTAACTAAGCATTCTATACAAGCAAATACATTTGTTTACTCCCCGATTAAACATTTAATGCTCGAAGAAATTTGGGGTATTATTAATTCATATCCGTCTCCTTGGGGCGCAGATAACTCCGAGCTTTTTCAGATTTATGCAGATGCAAGTTCTGATGATTACGAATGTCCAACTTTAGTCACAAACAAAGAGCATTCCTCTTGTGGACAAAGCCGCTTCGGTTGCTGGACATGTACAGTCGTTAAAGTTGACAAGTCAATGTCAGCTTTAATAAATAATGGTTTCGGTTGGTTGGAGCCTTTGTTAAAATTGCGAGATGCTATAGAACTTGAACGAAATGACATTGAAATACGAATGCCAACTCGTAGAGATGGCTCAAAGGCAATAAACGAAATGGGAACTTACCAACCCACGTACCGCGCAAATATTCTTAAACGTGTTTTGGAAGCACAAAAGATTATTCAAGAAACTAAGCCTCATGTTGAGCTAATTACAAATCAAGAACTTATTGCAATTCAGGTGATTTGGACAAGAGATTTATTTTTCGATATAAAAGTATCCCAAATTTACAACCAAGTATTTAACATCGAACTCGATATGAAGAATAAAACCGAACGTCAGGACAAAGAGCATAAGTTATTGCTCGATGCATGTAGCAATGATGAAAACGATTTCAATCTTATTAATGACTTATTACAGCTTCAGAAAAGTAAAACTCTTATGATTCGAAAAAGAGGACTACAAGCCGACATCGAAAACAGGCTGGAAAGATTTATAAAAGACAACAATTAAGCTGCTTTTATGGTAATTAAAGAAATTGAACTCAATAATTTTCGCATTTATTACGGTAGGAATTCGATTCAACTAACTACCAACGAAAATAAAAACATCGTAATTATTAGTGGGAAAAACGGATTTGGTAAAACAACTTTTCTCATGTCTTTAGTCTGGTGTCTTTATGGAAGACAAATGGAGGATGTTGATGATTTGTATAACAAGGAAATTCGTGACAATGGTGGATATCCAAAATATATTGCAAATAGCCTAAACCGAAAAGCAAAATCCGAAGGTGATACCCAGTTTTCAGTTTCTATTACTTTTCATGATGTAAACATTCCAGAAGTGCAATGTCATGAACTAAAAATAACGAGGACATTTTCGACTGCAAAAGTAACCAACCCTGAAAATGTTGAAATTCTAATTGACGGATATGAAAACGAATTAACAAAAGAAGTTGGTCCGGAAATTTTCATTCGTGAGTTCATAATGCCCACCGAAATTGCAAAGTTTTTCTTTTTTGATGCAGAGAAAATCGTAAGCCTTGCCGAGATAAACACGGCAGAACAAAGAAGAAGTTTAAGCTTAGCATACTCTGAAGTACTTGGAATAAAAAAGTACGAAGACATGAAGGCTGAATTAATTGGTGTACAGAAGAAACTTAGGGCTGATTCCGCAGGTGTTGAAGAAAAGGCAGAATTAAATCATCTAATTACAGACGTTGATAAATTTGAATCAAAAATCAAAGAAAACAACGATAGAATAAAAGAGATTAATGAAAAGATTTCTGAATATAAATATGAGTCAAACCAAATCCAAGAAAAGCTTATTAAAAGTGGCAGCACAATAACTGTTACTGAGTTAAATGAAATCAGAAAAAAAGAAAGTGAATTAGACTCAACCATTAATGATTTATCCGAGCAATTAAAGAACTCTTTTGAAATTATTCCTTTAGCAATTGTTGGAAACTTACTTAATGATGTTAGAGACCAAGTTGAAGAAGAGTTTAAAATTAATAATGCTCAGTTTGACCAGGAACGAGTACAAAAAGTCACTCGCGAAGTTATTAATGATTTGATTTCCCAGAAAAAACCTGAAAATATAGTTATCGATTACGAGGTTCAGGAATATTTTATAGATACTATTAAAAAGCTAATTAAAAAACATTTTTTTGCTGACACAATTGATATACCTGATGATTTTAAAGAATTACACGGCTTTTCTGAAGTAGAACGTAATGAGTTGAATGAGACTATTAATCAATTGAAACTTTCATTTAAAGAAAATTTCAAACGAATAAGTGGAGATTATAATAAAAACAAAAATGAACTCAGTGCAATAAAAAAGAAAATTAGGGAAGCAGAAGAACATCAAGAGAATCCAATAATTCAGGCAGACAGAGAAAGAAAAGAAAAACTTGATAATGAAATCGGGAATCAACAAATAGAAATCGGAAGGATTAAGCAAGAAATTGACGATTTCTCAAATGAAATAATTAAGAAAAAGAAGGCGATTGACAAAATCACTGAAAAGATTCAGGTATCCAAGCAAAACGAAAAGAAATTTAAAGTAACTGAAAGATTGATTAAAAAACTTCAGAGATTTATTTCAAATTTTAAAGAAGAAAAAAAGAAGTCGCTGGAAAAACAAATTCTTTCCGGACTGCAAATTTTAATGCACAAGAAAGGGTTCATCGAGAAAGTTGAAGTTCAGATTATTGGAGAAGATATTGACATTAATTTGCTCGACCAAAGAGGTGAATTTATTAATAAGGGTAACTTGTCAAAGGGAGAACAACAAATGTATGCGACAGCATTGTTACAGGGATTGGTTGAAGAGTCGTACATTAAATTTCCAGTTTTCATTGATTCACCAATGCAAAAATTTGACATCGACCACGCTCATAACATTGTAAAACATTTCTACCCAGAAGTTTCTGAACAAGTTATTTTATTTCCATTAATCAAAAAAGAAATGTCATTGGAAGAATACAGTTTGTTATTACCACATGTATCGAATGCATATCTGCTTGATAATGCTGATAATGACTGTACTGAATTTAAGCATGTTGAGACAAAAGACTTATTCTCTGAATTTGAAAAGATGAATGTTTATGCAAATTAATGTTACCACTTCAACCGAAAATAAAGATGTTGTAAGAGAACTTACACGCAGATTAAATTTGGGTTCGGAAAATCATATTGCACGAATCGCATTAGCATATTCCTTAAAAACAAAGATTAAGCTCTCTATCACACAAAACTTGAAAGATTCAAAAGGGAAAGCATATAAAGACGATACGTTTTTCGGAAAATACAAAGACTATTACATTGCAATAATATGTCAGCATTATAATTTTCATAAATCAAATACTGACATTGGCAAATTTGTAAAAATGCACGTTGACCACGGTCTGGAACTGATTAACAAGTTGTTTGAGGATAATGCAAATTATTCTGGCTTCGATTTCTTAATTGATAGTATTGAAAGTGGGATTTCTGAGCTTGAAAATTCAGTTGTAGGATTAGAACATGTCGAAAATTTCAACCAAAATATTCAAAAGACATTTTCTTGCAATCGATGGAAACTATTGGTTGGAAATGATGAAGACGGTAAAGAAATATTTTTTACTCCAAATGACACAATGTTGTACAGTAATGCACACATTGCTGTTGCAGGTCAATCAGGTTCAGGAAAAACCTATTTTGCACAAAGATTGTTAGAACGAATTGTCAGTGCAAGCGACTTTCAAACAAATTTCATCTTTCTCGATTTTAAGGGAATCAGTGAGTCAGAAAAAGAAAGTGATGAGTTTAAAAACTTCTTTAAAAATACACAGGCGAAGCTAATTGACACACCACATAAGCCGTTCCCAGTGAATCCGTTATCATTTATCGATAACATAAATGCCAACAATAAAATACTAGGAATCAATAAATTTGTGGATATCATTACTGATTACGCTGGACTCGGGAAAGTTCAGGTTCAGCATCTCAAAGAAGCAACAAAACTTGCTTTTGACAACCACCACAGTGGAAAATATCCAACGATTAAGGAGATTCTGAACAATGTTTATGAGATTGCAGGAGATAAACCATCAACTTTAACAGAGATTTTAATCGGGCTGAGCGAAATAAATCTGTTCGATACAAATTCCGATGGTTCATTTCTTAACCAAAACTACTATTTAAGTTTATCAGGCGATTTAAGTCGGAATGTAAGATTTACTGCCGCATTTCTTGTTATCAATTACATTTATAACACTTTCATGAACATGGAAAATTCGATAGTCGAAAATGACATGAAAGGGATGAGATACGTTTTGCTCATTGATGAAGCCCACAACGTTTTTAAAGACAAGAAATCTAAAGAAATACTTGAAAAAATATTACGCGAAATTCGCTCAAAAGGAGTATCAGTAATTTTGCTTTCACAAGGAATCGAAGAATTTAATCAACCGTCATTCGATTTTTCAAGTATGTGCGAGACGGCCTTCTTGATGAATATAAAAAGCAAGAATGAATTAAAGGTGATTAATAAATTTCTTGGTTTTAGCGACAAAGAGGGCACTAAAGTAGCTCGTTCTATGGAGAAAATACAAAATAGACAAGCAATCTCAAACATTAAAGAATATGAAAGAGCAAGAATATTTAATGTAACTTAGTCGAATGGAAACAAAATATAAATTTGAAGATATACCATTAGACCGGTTAGAGCTTGACAATCAAAATCCAAGATTACCTAAGTCTTTAAAAGGATGCTCTGAGGCTGAGATTATTCATTTTATGCTTCTGGATGCCTCACTTATTGAGTTGATGTTAGCAATCGGCAAAAATGGATATTTTCCAGGCGAACAATTGCTAGTGACACCTATTGAGAATAGTTCTAAACTTCGGGTCATTGAAGGTAATCGGAGACTTACTGCAGTTAAATTACTAAACCAACCAGAATTAGCAACAATTCAAAAAGGAAAGGTAAGTAAAGTAATTGCTGAAACTTCTGAGCGTCCAACAGAAATTCCATGTCTAATTTTTAAAAATGAAGCCGAAATTCATAATTATCTTGGTTACCGGCACATTACGGGCATTAAAGAATGGAAATTAACGGAGAAGGCTCGTTATCTATATTCGATTTATGAACAAAATTATTCTGGGGTATCTTTAAATGACGCGTCAAGAGAAATTGCAAAATCAATTGGGAGTAGACAAGATTATGTTAGAAGAGTATTGGTTGGTTTTGAGGTATTTAAGACTATCGAGGATGAAGCATTTTACAAAATTCCTGGATTAGACGATACCACTTTCTATTTCAATTATATTGTAGATAGTCTGAATAGAAGTCAGATTGCAAGCTTTCTGGGGGTTGATTTTGCAAATGATGAGCCAATCGAAGCATTAAACACAGATAATCTTTCCAAATGGACGCATTGGTTGTTTGAAAAAAATGACCAAAATAAGACTCGGCTAATAGGTAATAGCAGCGATTTAAACGATTTAAATAAAGTATTATCAAATGAGCAGGCATTAACAGCATTTGATTCGGGAGTTTCTCTAAGTAAGTCGTTAGAATTAACTGGTGAGATTGATAAAAATTTTGAAAACTCAATTATCAAGGCAATTGAATATTTAGAAAGAGCAGATACTCTGGTATTGAAAGTTAATGACTTTTATAGTAATTATGATGATGATATAAAAACTATCCAGTTAATTGCAAAAAAAATTAAACGTTCGATTGAGGACAAAATTGATTTAGAAGAATTATGACAGAACAAGTAGAAAATTTTTTAAATCAATTCAAACTTGAGTTTAAGGAAAAATATCCTACTCACCTGTTACATTTATATGTTGATTATATTGAATTAATTGCGCTTTTTACAAATCAGGACCATATAACACTAGACGAAGTTTTAAATCGATTTTCTGATTCAGGCTTAATTAAAAAATCAGCGGATGACGCTAGCAGGGCTCAATCAAATGATGATAATGAAGCATTTGTAAAATCTCTTTTTTCGGAAATTGAAAAAAGAAAAATCTTATTTTCAAACGCATATCCTTTTGATTACAACTTCAGGACCGGATTAAATCTAAAATCTGAGTTAAGTAATCGACAAAAGTTATATGTTTTTCTTTTGTTATCTTCTTCTTTAAGTATTTTCTCCCCTTTTCAAGAGGTTTTGACATCTGAATTTGAAACAGTTTGTTACAATTCACTCTCAAATTATTTGCCCTCCAATACAATTATAAAGCAGTTTGGAGAAAACTGTGAATACAAGGGTAATATTATTGAAAAAATTAATGCATTAGCAAAGGAAATTAATATTGAGGCAGATACAGCATTTCTATCAAAGATATCTCAAAAAGGAAATAAAGAAAGAGGATTAGATATAATTGGGTGGATTCCTTTTACTGATGGGATACCTAACCTGCTTACCATTTTAGGTCAATGTACATGTCAAAAAGATTGGCAAAAAAAAGTTGGTGAATCAAGGAGATATAATAGGTATTTAAAGTTCTATTTGCAACTTCCATTACATGCCATGTTTATTCCTTATTCGTTAACTGACTATCAAGCAGGTGAATTTTACCAATCTGACGAATTTGGAGAAAATACAATTGTTTTTGAGCGAAATAGAATTTTATCTTGTTCTGGAGAAGCAGAGTTTATCAAATCACTTAACTCTATTCACTTAATTGAAAGCTGCATTGTTTTTGAAGAAGATATTATTTAATAATTTGATTATTCTACCCACACAGTCAAGCACATTTGCAATTCACACAAGCCAACGCTGAAACCAAAAATTACAAAAGAGCTTGTCTGTTTTCCATCGCTTTTTTGCCTACCCGAAAAACAAAATCAGGGCGGTGCAAGATTGAAAATGAAGTAGTTCTATTGACAAAAATAAAACCCAGCAGGTAACACTTAGCCTCTAATAAAGCGTTGCTTGCATACGCTTTGTATTGGAGGCTTTGTTGAACTAAACATCGTTGCTATTTAACCGATTGTTAGTTAGTTGTTTGGGAGTAGTGTTTTTAATTGGTT
>QKGU01000057.1 GCA_003250325.1 Paludibacter sp. | reverse complement strand
AAAAATAGCAGCCATTTTTTGTTGTATGTATGAATCCTCGCCTCTTAATGGATGCCAACCATACAACACACCATCTATAGTTTGAGTATCTTTCGCATATAATAAGCTTTGTTGTTCGCCTGTTACCGGATGAGTGACATTTTTAGAAAATCCGATGTATTTGTCAAATTCAACCAGCGGGAATCCCCATTTTTCAGCTAATTGCCGTATGGTCGTGTTATAAGTTGTTCTTGCATCGTGCCAGTTGGTGCACAAAATAATGGTTGCAGGTTTTCCCAGCTTTGTGTTGTAATACTTTGACTTTGGATTGTTGCGAAGTTCGTAACATTCTGTCAAATATCTTTTAATCACATAATCGTAAGCTGCTGCATAGTTTGCTCTGTCGAAAGGTACTTTGTAATCGGTATATTTAGGTAAAAGTTGCGATTCGTCATACACATCTTTGTCGTGAACCTGCATTATAACAAAGGCATCAATGTTCTCCAGCTCTTCTGTAGAATACAAAGTTGAATCATTCATTCTATTGGCTGTGTTCGCAATAGCCTCTCCACCGATAGCTCTGTTTAAAGGGATTGCATCCAAACTTCGACATGCAATTTCGAACCATTTGTTTTCTGGGGACGCAAAAGATGCTCCGGTTAATAATATCGTATATTTAGGTTTTGGTTGCTGTTCGGGGGTGACTGCTCTGACTCCAATAAAAGTCAATAAAAATGATGCTATTAAAAGTAGTTTTCTCATATAAAGTAGTTTAAATATTATCGTATCTGCGAAAATTTAAGAGATTTTTATCCTACAAAAGTAGTTTAAAATGGATTAAGATTATTATGGTAAGCTTTATTTTTTTTCATAATAAGGTATGAAAAGAACCTGATCTGAGATAATTATAACCATAATTTTTTGCTGAAATTTTCCCTGCTCTTTCATAGTAAAACTCCTTCTTTTTTGCCTGAAAAATAAGCTATTAAAAAAAAGATGTTTAATAGTTTTGTATTCCAAATAAAAAGAGTATCTTTGCAGTCCGTTTATTATCCCAGTGTAATAGTCTGTTCTGTTTGATGTAAATGTCCTATTTTGTGCCGATTAGCCTCCTCGAAATTTGACCTCTCGCAGATGGAAAGACTGAATATTAATTAAAATAACATTTTAAAAAAGTGGATACGTTAAGTTATAAAACCATTTCTGCCAATAAAGCGACAGCGCAGAAAGAATGGGTAGTTGTGGATGCTACCGATTTGGTATTGGGACGTATGGGCACAAAAGTGGCGAAACTTTTGCGTGGTAAATACAAACCAAGTTTTACTCCTCATGTTGATTGCGGTGATAATGTGATTATTATCAATGCAGAAAAAGTAAAGTTAACAGGTAACAAATGGAACGATCGCGTTTACCTTAGCCACACCGGCTATCCAGGTGGACAACGTGAAATTACCCCTGCTAAACTAATGGAAAAAAGCCCTGAAAAGCTTATCAAAAAAGTAGTAAAAGGTATGTTGCCTAAAAATCGTTTAGGAGCTGTACTTTTGAATAATTTGTATGTATTTGCAGGTGCAGAGCATAACATGCAGGCTCAACAACCAAAACAAATCGATTTAAATTCACTTAAATAAACAGTATGGAAGTAATTAATGCCTTAGGAAGAAGAAAAGCGGCAGTTGCGCGAGTTTTCGTAAGCGAAGGAAACGGACAGATTACTATTAACAAACGCGATATCGCAATATATTTCCCTTCTCCTATTTTACAATACATTGTAAAACAGCCTTTGAACAAACTAGGCGTTGCTGAAAAATATGACATCAAAGTAAATCTTGATGGAGGTGGCTTCAAAGGACAAGCTGAAGCTTTGCGTTTGGCTATTGCTCGCGCTTTAGTAAAAATTAATGCAGAAGACAAACCAGCTCTTAA
This sequence comes from Paludibacter sp., assembly GCA_003250325.1. Classification (GTDB taxonomy): domain Bacteria; phylum Bacteroidota; class Bacteroidia; order Bacteroidales; family Paludibacteraceae; genus Paludibacter. Next base: position 5,977 of record QKGU01000057.1, on the reverse strand, counting down.
ATCAGAAGGATTCATGACTCGTGACCCACGCGAAGTGGAACGTAAGAAACCGGGACGTCCAAAAGCACGCAAAAGATTCCAGTTCTCAAAACGCTAATTTTTTATTTGCGACATACGATTTACGAATTTACGATTGGATTTCATTATTGGTTTATTCCATTCGTTTTTCAATCTAAAATCAAAAATCTGAAATCGTAAATAATTTTGGTTTAGTATCTAAATTCACGGGACTCATAGACACTGGATGGCTACCCGCGAATTGAATTCTACAAAAAGAAGAAAGTAAACAAATTAACAACAAAAAAATGTCTAGAACAAATTTCGAAGAATTATTAGAAGCCGGTTGCCATTTTGGTCACTTGAAACGCAAATGGAATCCAGCTATGGCTCCATACATTTTCATGGAGCGTAACGACATCCACATTATCGATTTGCACAAAACGGTGGTGAAAATTGATGAAGCAGCCGCAGCATTGAAACAAATCGCAAAATCAGGTCGTAAGATTTTGTTTGTTGCAACAAAGAAACAGGCTAAAGACGTAGTTGCTGAAAGAGCTGCTGTGGTTGGAATGCCTTATATTACTGAACGTTGGGCAGGTGGTATGTTAACCAACTTTCCTACAATCCGCAAAGCAATCAAAAAAATGACCACTATCGACAAAATGACGACTGATGGTACATTTGATAATATCTCAAAACGTGAAAAACTTCAAATCACCCGTCAACGTGAAAAATTGGAAAAGAACTTAGGTTCTATCGCTGATTTGACTCGTTTGCCTTCGGCAATTTTCGTTGTCGATGTAATGAAAGAACACATTGCAGTGAAAGAAGCACAACGTTTAGGTATTCCTGTGTTTGGTATCGTTGATACAAACTCAAATCCAAACAATATCGATTTCGTAATTCCGGCAAATGATGACGCAACAAAATCAGTAGATATTATTTTATCTGCAATGGTAGCTGCTATTCAGGAAGGTTTGGAAGAACGCAAAATCGAGAAAGTAGATAGCGAAGCTGCTGAAGCTCCTGCTACTAAGGAAAAGAAATCTCGCGTTGCTAAAAAACCAAGAACTCAGAAAGAAGATGAAGAAGCTTTGAATGCTAATGTTGCTAAAAAGTTCATCTCTGAAGAAGATTAATATAACCTCTAAATCCCATATGGGATTTTGGTTTTGAAAAATAAGGTTGCGGGTTATGATTTAGTTGTAGCTTGTAACCTGTTTTTTTAAATTTAGAACTAAAAAATAACAATAACTTCCCTTTCTCTCAGGGGATGGGATAAAAAAATACTATATATTATGGCAGTAACAATGGCAGAAATCTCAAAATTGCGTACCATGACTGGTGCCGGCATGATGGATTGCAAAAATGCACTTACAGAAGCCGCTGGTGATTTTGAAAAAGCAATTGAAATTATTCGTAAAAAAGGACAAGCAACCGCTGCAAAACGCAGCGACCGTGAAGCTTCTGAAGGTTGTGTATTAGGTGCAGCTGTTGAAGGTTTCGCAGCCCTTATTGCATTAAAATGTGAAACAGACTTCGTAGCGAAAAACGCTGATTTTATAGCTCTTACAAAATCAATACTTGATACAGCTATGGCTGCTAAAGCAAAATCACTCGAAGAAGTTAAATCTTTAGCAATCGATGGTCGTACAGTAGCTGAACTTGTTACTGATCGTTCGGGAGTAACCGGTGAAAAAATGGAAGTTGACTACTACGAATTTGTAGAAGGCGGTTCTGCAGCGGCGTACATCCACCCGGGAAACAAGTTGGTTAGTTTGGTTGCCTTTGCTGAAAAAGACGCAGACGAAACCCTTCGTGGTGTAGCAATGCACATTGCGGCAATGTCTCCGGTAGCTATTGATGAAGCAGCCGTACCTCAGAAGATTAAAGATAACGAGTTGTCTGTAGCTATCGAAAAAACCAAAACAGAACTTGTTGCAAAAGAAGTTGAAGTGGCATTGAAAAAAGCGGGAATTAATCCTGCTCACGTTGATAGTGAAGATCATATTGAATCAAATATGTCAAAAGGCTGGATTACAGCAGAAGATGCTGCAAAAGCCCGCGAAATAAAAACAACGGTTACTGCAGAAAAATCAGCAAGTCTACCAGAACAAAAAGTTAACAGTATCGCTGCCGGACGTATGGCAAAATTCTACAAAGAATATACTCTTTTAGAGCAAAAATACGAAGGGGGTGGTGAAGAAGCAGGAAAAATTACTGTAAAAGAATTACTTGCAAAAAAACACTATACCTGTGTTGCTTTTAAACGTGTAACATTAAACCAGGAATAAGATAAAACTTATAATAATATCGAGACGCCCTGCAAATAATTTTTGCGGGGCGTTTTGTTTTCAAAGAACTTTTGTAATTGAACTCAACAGTGAAAACGTGAATATAAAAAAACGGTGAAATATTCTTTCCAAATTAAAAATAATTATATATTTGTAAAAAGGATTTTAATTGTAACTTACTCTACAGTAAACGATTATGATATGTAGCACTCTTTATTGTTTGCCGTATAATAATTATTACTTTAGGTGTAATAAATAATAAAAGCGATATACTGTTAACATAAAATAACATCTAAAATCACGGCTATGATTAAGGTATTTATTGTCGATGGACACGAAATTATTCGTGAAGGATTGAAGCATATATTGTTGGATGAAATGGATATTGAAGTTGTAGGTGAAGCAAAAGATGGTAAAGAACTACTTCAGAAGGTTAAGTTTGTAGACTCAGATATTATTATAATGGATTTAAATTTGCACGGAAAGAGTGGAGATGATGTTATCAAAGACCTGAAACGAAAAAAGATAAAATCAAAAGTGCTGGTGTTAACTATAAATCCGGAACAAAGATATGCTTTAAAATCGTTTAAGGCCGGGGCCGCAGGATTCATAAACAAATCGGCAGCGATAAATGATCTGGTGGCTGCAATTCATGCGATTTATGAGAAAGGGAGATACTTGAGTCCGGAATTTGCAGAGCAGTTGGCATTCGATTCATTAAGCAACAGGAGTGAAAAACAACAACTGACGTACGACGAATTGAAATTCGCAATAATGCTGAACGAGGGACATGATATAAAAGATATTGCAACTGACTTAGGTTTAGACAGTGCAAATGCTGTTGTGTTAAGGCGAAAAATATTTAAAAAACTGAATATAAACAGTTATCTCGATTTGGTGCATTACTTTCAGAACTAAGATATTTATATCTCGAAGGCATCTTAAAACGAATAAAGAAACGGCAATATATAAATCAATACATTGCCGTTTCTTCTGTTTTAGGGAAAAATTACAGTTTAACTGTGTTCTATAAATTTTCAGTTTCTATTTCAACCATTTATCCAGCCATTCAAAGAATGTCCGCTGCCAGAGAATGCCGTTTTGAGGTTGAAGCACCCAATGGTTTTCGTCCGGGAAAATCAACATTTCAGCAGGAACTCCTCTGAGTACGGCTGCATTGAAAGCCGCCATTCCCTGTGAAGCTAAGATACGATAATCTTTTTCTCCGTGTATCACCAGAATCGGCGTATCCCATTTGTCAACAAATAAATGTGGCGAGTTGGCATACGATTTTTGTGCAATGGCGTTGTTTTTATCCCAGTAAGCGCCACCCAAATCCCAATTCACGAACCACATTTCTTCTGTTTCAAGATATTGTTGCGGAAGATTGAACATGCCATCGTGCGCAATAAATGCTTTGAAGCGTTTTTCGTGGTGTCCGGCTAGCCAATACACTGAGAAACCACCATAGCTCGCACCGACGCAACCTAATTTGTCTTTGTTTACAAAAGGTTCTTTTGCTACTTCGTCGATAGCCGATAGGTAATCTTTCATGTTTTGTCCACCGTAATCGCCACTGATTTGCTCAAGCCATTCGTTGCCAAATCCGGGTAATCCTCTGCGGTTAGGAGCAACGATAATATAATCGTTTGAAGCCATTATCTGGAAATTCCAACGGTACGACCAAAACTGACTAACCGGCGATTGAGGTCCTCCCTGACAATAGAGAAGAGTTGGATAGGTCTTAGTAGAATCAAAATCAGGTGGATAGATGACCCACGTAAGCATTTGCTTGTTGTCGGTAGTGGTTATCCAACGTTCTTCAACTTTTCTCATTTTTAGTTGATCCAGAATTTCTTTGTTTTCGAACGAAAGTTCGGTGTCTTTTCCTGTTTTTGGGTCAACGGAATATACTTCGTTTGGTTTGCTCATCGAATGTTTTAACGCGATGAGTTTATCTCCGGCAGGGGCCACTTCTTCGTAATCGTGAACACCAGTGGTTACGGGAACGATTAATTTATCGGCAATGTCAGCGCGATAAACCTGTGTCATGGCATGCCAGCAACTTACGAAATAAATCGATTTGCTATCGGAAGTCCAACGTAATTTCTCCGAATTCTGATCGAAATTAGCCGACAAATCAGTTTTTTCTCCCGTTTCGGTATTCATGATAAACAAACGGATTTTGTCTGATTCGCAACCATCGCGTTCCTGACTTTCCCATGCCAACCATTTGCCATCGGGTGAGAAAACAGGATTTTGGTCGTAGCCCATCATTCCTTCTGTTTTGTTTTCCGTTTTTCCTGTTTCTAAGTTATAGAAATAAATATCCGAATTGGTGGAAATTGCATACGCCATTCCTGTTTTCTTACGGCAGGTGTAAGCAATGATTTTACCAACAGGACTCCACGCCAGCTGTTCGATGCCGCCAAATGGTTTCATTGGACTTTCGTACGGTTCGCCTTCGAGAATATCTTTTTCATTTTCAATTTTTGTTTCTTTGAAATCAGCCACAAATGGATGAGGTACAGTTTGAGTCCATTCGTCCCAATGCTTGTACATCAAATCGTGAACAACGATGCCGCTTGATTTCGGAAGATCGGGATATTTGTCGACGGTGCGTTCGCCATATTTTACGTCGGCTACAAAAAGAAGTTTTGTTTCATCGGGAGAGAAAGAAAAATCGGTAATTCCGCCTTCGCGGGTCGTGATTTGTTTACGGTCGCTACCATCCGAGTTCATTATCCATAGTTGCATGCTTCCACCTTCCGACGAAAGAAATGCGATACGTTTTCCATCGTTCATCCATTTTGCAGCAACTTCTTTGGTGGCGGTTTCGGTGATTTGCTTTTTGTCACTTCCATCGCTGTTCATTACAAAAAGTTCCGAGTTGCTCTTGTTTTCCTCGATACTATAATACGAAACGCTGTAAAGAATTTTTGAATTGTCGGGCGAAACCTGCAATCCGCCGATACGGCCAAATGACCATAGTACTTCGGGTGTCATGCGTCCATTTTCAATTTTTGGATGTTGTTTTCCGATAATTGGAGTCTCATCTTTCGGAGTACATGATGTTGCCAGCACAGCTAGTGACATAATTGTAGTTTTAATTAAATTGTTCATTTCAATTGACTGAATTTTATTTGAATGATATTCAGAAGTCAGCACTTCTGCATTGAAAAAGCAAAAGTAGCTTTTTTGAATGAAAATGCAAAAAGGTGTAATTTGTTTGCAGAAAGAAATAAGGCAAGATTGCTTTAGTTATACTCATACAAAGCTTCTAAGATAGTCGACTTCAGATGTCAATTTTGTATAATTTCTTTTTGATTGAGTCGCCTAAATAACAATGTTTTTTATACTTAATTATTATCTTTGTTCGGTAAAATGAATTTTAATTCTTTGCAAAAACAGGCTTCAAAACGTTTAAAATTATTGACGGTATGGATTTTATGAAACTAGTAACAGAACGTGAAAGCATTCGCAATTATGACCCGACACGTCCTGTTGAGCGTGAGATTCTTGAACAAATTCTTGAAGCCGGTCGTTTGGCACCGTCTGCTGCCAACCTGCAACCCTGGAAGTTTCTGTTGGTATCATCCGAACATATACTGGAACAAGTCCGTTCGGTTTATCCTCGTGCATGGTTTGTAGAAGCACCACATATACTTATTGTTACCGGAAAC
>QKGU01000253.1 GCA_003250325.1 Paludibacter sp. | reverse complement strand
TGCCAATGCAGATATGGATGATTTGGAAAATCAGTTGAAGCTGGCACAAAAGCAGCGTTTTAGGTTGATAGTAACCGATGGCGTTTTTTCGATGGACGGAAATGTAGCACCACTGGATAAAATATATGCACTTGCCGAAAAATACGATGCAATGGTTATGGTCGACGAATCTCACTCGGCCGGAGTAGTTGGCGATACGGGCCGAGGCGTCACCGAACGCTTTAATCTGAAAGGGAAAATTGAAATTATAACCGGAACATTGGGAAAAGCTTTTGGTGGTGCCATCGGCGGTTTCACAACGGGCAAAAAAGAAATTATCGATCGTTCACGGCCTTATTTGTTTTCCAACTCCATTCCTCCAATGGTGGCTGCTGCGGGCATCAAGATGTTCGAAATGATGGATCAAACCAACGAATTGCAAAACAAGTTGCATGAGAATACCGATTATTTTGTGGGCAAAATGAAATCAGCAGGTTTCGATATTAAACCAACCGAATCGGCTATTTGTGCGGTAATGCTTTACGATGCCAAACTTTCGCAGGAAATGGCTACACGATTACTCGATGAAGGAATCTACGTGATTGGATTTTATTTTCCGGTTGTTCCGAAAGATCAGGCGCGCATTCGTGTTCAAATATCAGCAGCTCACGAGCACGAACATTTGGACAAATGTATTGCTGCTTTCACAAAAATTGGAAAAGAACTGAAAGTGATTGGATAATGTGCTGATGTGCTGATTTGATGATGTGATAATGTGCTGATAACTTATGACTGATAACAGATAACTCGTAACTGATAACTCGTAACTTGTAGCTCGTAACTCGTAACTAAATATAAACACATGAAAGCGCTTGTAAAGCTTCGTCCCGAAAAAGGGATTTGGATGGAAGATGTTCCTGTGCCCCACATGGGAATCAACGACGTATTGATAAAAATAAAGAAAACTGCCATTTGTGGAACCGATTTACATATTTATAAATGGGATGACTGGTCGGCACGAACGATAAAAACTCCCATGACTATTGGTCACGAATATGTAGGTGAAATTGTGGATAAAGGTCACGGAGTGCGAAATATAAAAATTGGAGATCGTGTAACGGGCGAAGGTCATATCGCTTGCGGACATTGCCGTAATTGCCGAAGAGGTAAATTGCACGTTTGCGAAAATTCTGTTGGAGTAGGAGTGAACCGAGATGGCGCGTTTGCCGAATATCTTTCGTTGCCTGCAGAAAATGTGGTTCGTTTGGATTCGAGAATTTCCGACGAAATGGCTTCCATTATGGATCCGTTTGGAAATGCAACGCATACCGCATTGTCGTTTCCGTTGATTGGCGAAGATGTTCTGATTACCGGAGCGGGACTTATTGGCACAATGGCTACAGCCATTTGTCGGTTTGCGGGCGCACGAAATATCGTGGTGAGCGATTTGAGTGATTACCGACTTGAAATTGCGAAAAAAATGGGAGCAACGCTTTGCATTAATCCATCGAAAGGAGAAACAATAGAAAAGGCTGTGAAAGACCTCAAAATGCATGGATTTGATATAGGTCTCGAAATGTCGGGTTCGCCAATCGCTTTCGAAAGTATGATCGAAAATATGTATAACGGTTCAAAAATAGCTCTGTTGGGGATTTTGCCAAATTCAACAACGGTGGATTGGGATAAAATAATTTTCAAAGCTCTGACGTTGAAAGGAATTTACGGCCGCGAAATGTGGGAAACATGGTATCAGATGGAGCAAATGCTGATTACCGGAATTGATTTGAGTCCTGTGATAACTCACCGGTTCGAAATCGACGATTTTCAGAAAGGTTTTGATGTAATGGAAAGTGGAAATTGTGGAAAGGTAATTTTGAATTGGGAAAAATAGCATAAAAAAAGGAAGCTCAAAAGGCTTCCTTTTTTTATGTTTAGGCATTTCATTATTTGAATATTATGCCGATTAAAAAGATTAAAAAAAAATCCTAAAAAAGTTTTTAGTGGAATATAAAATCGTAAATTTGCGTGCGAATAGAAAAAAGTTAAGCAAAATAAATTCAAATGAATACAAAACTGCAGGAATTAACAGATAAAATTTTCCTTGAAGGTGTTGAAAAAGGAAATACTGAAGCAAAAGCAATAGTTGCGAAAGCAGAACTCGAAGCGGCGGATATAATTGAAAAAGCAAAAGCCGAAGCGGCGAAAATACTCAATCTGAACTCAAACTTTTTGCTCAACAGTCTGTTAATGCGTTGAAAACCGAGATTGCCGATTTGCTTTGTGGAACAATTGTTTCAGACTCTGTAAAGGCAGCTACTTCCGATAAAGCGTTTATGCAAAAAACAATTCTTACTTTGGTGCAGGAGTGGGTGAAATCCGATTCACTGACTATCGAAGCTAAAGATGCAAAAGCACTTCAGGATTATTTCATGTCTAACGCAAAAGAATTGCTGAACAAAGGTGTGAAAATTTCGGAAGCAAATGGTATTAAAGCTGATTTTGCTATTATATCGGAAAAAGGCGGTTACAAAATCACTTTTGGAGATGGCGAATTTATCGCTTATTTCAAGGAATTTTTACGTCCAAAGTTAATCGAAATGCTTTTCTAAAGCCCCCAATTCCCTCCGGGGACTTAAATTGATATGAACTATTATTGCCTTATTGCAGGACTTCCTGACATTCAACCCGAAGATAACAAAGCAGTCGCGTCAATACTTGAATTAAAAAAAGAATTGATGGAACAGCTTTCGCATGATGATGCGGAACTTTTGAAGTTGC
>QKGU01000021.1 GCA_003250325.1 Paludibacter sp. | reverse complement strand
AACTGATCGTTTTTATCCGAATTTTTCTCATTAAATTCGTTCGACAACTCCACAGCGTCCGAATCGACATAAGGCGAATCGGTGAAAAATCCCAAAACTTCACCGGCCGCATCTTCCATATTCAATGCCATACGCACATCTTCAATGTCAGCCACCACCATTCCTTTGTCCAAAGCAGAAGTTCCAAAGTGAATAACTCCGCAAACCGTGAAATTGTACATCGCCATATCTCCGTACATTGTATTGGAAATCAGCGTAACAGGATCACCCAGTTTAAGATTCATTTTTTTGAATAATTCGTCGGTAATCATCAATTCTCCACTTTTCTGAGGAAAACGTCCATCCAAAAGTTTTGATCGTAAATCCATTCGGTCAATTTCATCCTGATTTCCGAGCATATGAATACCCATTCCCATCACATTTCCCTGCGAACGGGTCACTCCGGCTGAATCGGGCGAATCGAGCAATCCTCCAAACTGAATTCTATCGGTCCAGGTCATATCCGGATATTCTTTCCTCAGTTTTTTCATGACATTATCAATTCCGAGAATAGCATAATCGTTTGGCAACTGAGATTGATTTTCCTTATACGCTTCCGTCATTACCTTTACGTGGCCCGAAGAAAATTTTGCTGTAGTTTCAATGCTATCGGCAAAAATTCCACTCATATACGATTGCAAAAACACAGTCATCATTACTCCTATAGAAACTACAATTATCGGGAGCAGACTTCGTGTTTTGTCGCGTAACAATCCGTTTAATAAGAATTTTATCATTTTAATTGATTTATTTTAGTCGGTTAATTACATAATTTTATTTCACCTTTCCTCTGATAGCATCAGTCGGGTTCATTTTTGCAATTTTTCGTGCCGGCAGATAACTCACTACAGCTGTTACAAGCAGAATGAAGATCATAGTTCCGATAACCAGCTCCGGAGTAATGGTAGCATACATTGTATCGGCCATCGGTACACCAAGTTCGCTGGCATCCATATTAAACGAAATACCATATTTCACCATATAAATTATGATCGGAGTTCCCCAAACAGTGCCAACAGCAAAAGCCAGAATTGCATTTATGGTTCCTTCCAACGTGAAATGCCATACTACCTGTTTTTGTGTCATCCCAAGTGCTATCATTGTTCCAATTTCCCTTTGTCGTCTGAAAATAGCCAGCGTTTGCGTATCGAAAATGGCTAACATCGCAAGCAACAGGAATAAAACATAAAGAAAACTTGTACCCACCGATTTCGTTTTTACCAAAAGCATGGTAGATGCTGTCAAATCTTCCACACTTTTAAAATTCCAACCGTCTACATTCTGAACAGGAATTTCGGGAGATTTTATCAGCAGATTCGCACAATTTTCCCTCATGGTCATTTCCTGTAACCGATCCAGTGGAATCCATAAAATACCATTATCAATAGTTGGAATTGATGATTTAAAAATTCCCACCACCCGGATATCGGCAGCTTCGAAAGTTCCGTTTTTGTCTCTCCAACGCAATGTAACCAGATCGTTTATTCTCAGTTTTGTCTGTCGCGCCATAAAAGCACCGAGGATAACCGGAATTTCATCTGACTTCACGTTCAGTTTTTCCGTCGGTATTTTAATCAGTTTTTGATCCGGGCGAATTCCTTTCAGCATCACACCCTGCATTCTTCCCTGAGGATAAATGCTTCCCTGTGAAATCAGAACAGGCTCTATCAAATGATTGGCAATATCTTTTTCGAAAGCAGAAGGTATTTCCACGGTACTCGAATCCAACGAAAACGGATCGTAAGGATCGTATTTCGACTGCCAATATTCTCCATCGGCAATTTCCCATTTTACGGTATCGTCTACAGCCTGCGTGCTCCATCCTTTCAAAATTCCCTGCAACAAAATAATGAGAACAAACGAAATGGAAAGGACAAATACTGTCAGCCACGTTTTCAGGCCGTTTCCTATTAAGCTTTTAAAAGCTGTTTTGAATAGTTTCATCGTAGTTAATTTGTTAATTAGTTTTAATTACATTTTTAATAAATTAGTCTGCTTGCTCACTAATTTTATGAAGCAATCAACTATTTACAAATTAACTTATCACTTTATCTTCCACCACATTACCATCCTGCAATCGGATAATACGTTTCAGGTAACCGATTACTTTTTCATCGTGCGTTGCAAAAATGAATGACGTTTTCAACTCTTTGTTTATCTTTTCCATTGTTTGCAATATATTGTGAGAGTTTTTAGAGTCCAGATTCGCAGTGGGTTCGTCGGCCAGAACCAGATTAGGGCGTTTTACCATAGCACGGGCAATTGCTACACGCTGACATTCGCCACCCGATAGCTGCGCCGGACGCGATTTCACTTTATCAGTCAATCCTACCCATTCCAGTGTTTCCATAACACGTTTTTTACGTTCTTCTGCCGTCATGTCCAGAAGCAACAACGGGAATTCTACATTTTCGAAAACCGTATAAACCGGCAACAAATTGTAACTCTGAAAAATAAAACCAAGTTCTTCCTTTCGAAGCTGCGCAGCCTGCTTTGGCGTTAGTTTTCCTATCGATTTCGACAAAACCACTACTTCACCCTCCGACGGGATGTCCAGCGATCCGATAATGTTCAGTAATGTGGTTTTACCCGAACCACTTGGTCCTACCAATCCGGCAAATTCTCCTTCACCAAATTCAAGGTTCACATTTCTCAGTGCCGTAAAAGAACCGGCTCCAATTGGGAATCTTTTTACTAAGTTCTTTACTTCTACGATTGTTTTCATGTTACTTTGTTTATATCTCACGCAAAGGTGCAGAGATGCAAATTATTTTTATTTACAATACAAAATTATCAATAATACAAGTCTATTTTTTTGCGTTTTCGCGGCTTTGCTTGAGAAACTCAAAAATTATAATTCACCATCAATTGAATCCCTTTTCCGGAAAAAAGGCTGCTCCCCTGTGTATTAGAAATGGCCAGCGGAACGTTTGGATTCCAAAATGCAATTCCATAAATACTCCAGTTATCGTATGTTCTGCTCCAACTCAAATAATTATACAATAAATTCAACCCATTTCCGGGGACATAGAAAAACATAGCCGAAAGATTATCCAGCAACGAAACCGGATAAGTAAACATACTACCAATCAAATTTACAGCATTGCCATTCACCAAAAACTCATCGCCCGCATGAACTCTTAGATACTCCAGTGTCACTCCCAGCCCGTTGCCAAGCGGGAGTGTATAATCGGCACCCACGTTCCACATATCCTGAACTTTACTTACGTTCGGTATAAAAAGATTTTGTTTATCTGTCAGGTTTACACTTGCTTCAAACCAAAGTCCGATACCGACATCCCATTTCCCATCCAGTCCTATTCTCGACTCATTCAGCAAATAATTATCATTTGGAACGCTCGAAATAAGATTCGGAACTACTACTTTTCGGAAATTACTACTCAACGCAATTTCACCAATTCCTAATGGCATTTGAAACCGGCCACCATATTCAGGTCGCCATTGAGAGGTTCCAAATAATTCATACCCTTTCGGATTTTTGTTTCCAATCAATCCCCATGCCCAAAAATTGGCATTGTTTTCAAAAAAATATTTTCCTAACAATCCGTAAACTCCATCGGTCAATTGCAATGGATCGCGTACATCCATGGCATCAAACCACATCAACGGACGAAACATTTTAGCTGATCCGAAATTTATTTTTTGTAATCCGCCACGCACTTCCCAGTTTGCACCCGAAATTCTTGCCCACACGCGATAAGGTTTCACTTGTCCCATCACGGTATCGTAACGCAGCCCGGTGAAATTGGTCGAGCCATTAAGGTTTGCCGAAGCTTCAAAATCGAAATTTGTTGACTTGGTAACAGAAAAATTTCCCAACAGTGTTGGAACAAAACGACCACCCAACTGTATTGCATAAGGACTTTCAACCTGTCCAACCGCCCATGCAGTTACCTGACCATTAAATGTCACCCGTGCAGAATCATTTTGCGCGTAAGTGATCAGACTGAGGAATAAAAAGTACACTATGTATTTAATTCTTTCAAACATCGTTTATCTGTAAAAATCATTTCCTTTTTGGTGGCATTATTCCAAATATAATAAACTCAGATATTTGCTTTGACATCGTTTCTGTATCGGGAAAGAAAGAAATTACATCCTGCGAACTGGACACTTCCAACATTTTCTGCATCATTAGCATTACAAAATCAATATCCAAATCAGGATTCATTTCTCCTTTTTTTTGAGCGTCAGCAAAAAAAGTTTTTGTCATAGTAAGTGAATCCTGAACTATTTTTGTATAGAAATTCAGTAGATCATCAGCATCCGGATGAAAAAAATCGGAAACAAATTCCATTGTAAATTGCCTGCTCGACTCATATTTCAACAGTAAAAGTTTTTCCATTTTCAATGAAAACGACGAATTACTTTCGATAATCTCTTTGTAAGCAATCATCATTTCATCTGTCATTTGTTGTAATATGTATATCACCAATGCCGATTTATTTTCGTAAAACGTATAAAAAGTCTTTCGGCTAACGTTGGCTTTTTTGCAGATTTCATCTATCGTTACCTTTTTAAAGCCATGTTTCCAGAATAATTCCTGTGCTTTTAATTCTATTTGTTGTTTTTTTGTCGGTTTCATTTTTGTCTTAAAGAAACAAATACGCAGCAAAGTTACATTTTTTATTTACAAAACAATATTTTGTTACCTAAAGTTTCAATATTTAATCAAAATATTTTTTCAAACTGTGAACCTAAAACACAAAACAATAAAATTCACTACATTTGTGTACCGATTTTTTACGCTCAATATTATGAAAAAGGAATACTCACTGGAAGAATTATTGCACAAGGCCGCATCATACTGCTCTATTTCTGAACATTGCATTAGCGAAGTAGAAGACAAACTTACAGCATGGGGAATTAGTGCCGAAAACAAGCAGAAAATAATCGACAGATTGGAGGCGGAAGATTTTATTAACGAAAAACGTTTTTGCAGCTATTTCGTAAAAGACAAATTTCGGTTTAATAAGTGGGGCAAAATAAAAATATCGTATGCCCTGAAACAAAAAGGATTGGATAACGAACAAATAAATAGCGCATTGTCAACAATCGACGACGGAGAATACGAAGAAATGCTTGCCACTATATTAAAAACCAAACTCCTTGGTCTGAAATATGAATATGAATTCGAAAAGCAAGGGAAACTTTTTCGGTTCGCTCAAAGCCGTGGTTTCGAAAGCAATGTAATAGACAGAGTGTTGCGCACTATTTAAACTCAACAAAAAATTTGGAAAAGAGAAATGAAAAAAGAAAATAAAAATGCAAACAAAAGTGGTTCAGTTCTCTTTGAAGAATCAAAGGAAGTTATTAATCGTTATTCCGCAAAAGAAGAAATTGCCAATACATATTCTCACGCCATTGGCATCGTTCTCGGCTTGATTGGCGGTGTATTTCTTATCCAAAAAGCTATTATTTCGGGTAATAACTGGGCTATTTTCAGCGATATTACATTTATCATTTTCATGATAACAATGTATTCATCCTCCACATTTTATCACGCTGAAAAGAATCCACTCACTAAACAAAAACGCCGAAAACTAGACCACGCCGCTATTTACACTCAAATAGCCGGAAGTTATACTCCATTTACTCTGATTGTTCTTCGCGAAAACGGCGCTTGGGGCTGGTCATTATTCTCTGTTATTTGGTTAGCGGCTATCCTTGGTGTTTCGCTCAGTTTTATGAACCTGAAAAAAGGAAGCAAACTGGAAACCATTTGTTACGTGGCTATGGGTTGGGTAGTTGTTCTCGCTTTTAAACCATTGATTGATTCACTATCAGCAACAAATTCGATGGAAGTATTGTGGTGGTTGATCGCTGGTGGTTTATTTTATACGGTTGGCGCTGTACTTTATCAGTTTAAGAAGATTCCATACCTACACGCCATTTTTCATTTGTTTGTGCTTGGTGGAAGCATTTGTCATTTCGTGGCAATCTGGAAAATACAACTATAAAACGGGAAATATTAAATGATAAATACTTAACAAAAAACTTTAAAGGAAAATCGAAAAAGAGTTTAAGTATTCAAAGAATAATCTAATCTATTGGTTCGTTTTATACCATTTTCATACAAAAAAAATAAGGGAACATTGGCTATGTCCTTCGTATTCATACTTAAACTTTATTTTGTCCATTATACCATAGATCAAACCTCTTCCGGAATACTTGTATTTCGGTACTCTCCCGGAGTTAATCCGGTTCTTTTTTTGAAAAAAATCGGGAAATAATCAGGATTTTCAAACTTTAAACTGTACGAAATTTCCTTTATCGATTCGTTGGTAGTGGATAAAAGACGTTTGGCTTCGTTTAGTTTTAGTTCCAGCATATATTTTGATGGAGAAGTACCGGTAAACTCTTTAAACGCTTTTCTGAAACCGGAATAACTAATATTGAGTTCTTTAGCTACATCTTCGGCAATCATATTCGAATACACTGATTCGCGCATAATCACCTTCGCCTTATTTATTTTGTTGATTAGATCCTCATCTTCAAAATCACGGGTTTTATCGCGGTAATACATCAATCCCAGAATATGCATGACAATTCCCGATAATGCTTGTTGAAAACCTGCTCTTTCTTCGCGAGCAATGTCAATAGCTTTGAGATACAAATCGATAATGCGTTCGTTCAGCCCGATATTGAAGACCGGAGCACGATTTAAAAAGAATCCTTCGGATACTATTTTCTCAATAATATCACCTTTAAAGCCTATCCAGTACTCATTCCAACCCGAGTTTTCGATAGGTTTGTAGGTGTGCCAAACTCCCGGCATTAGGAAAAACATTTTCCCTTCCGTTATAAAACAGGATTGTTTGGAGTTTCCAAACGTAAAGATCCCGTTTCCGTTGGTTATGTAAAGTAGCTGATATTCGTTGAGTATACGACCTTTGTCAACATTAAAATAATATTCAAATGGATGGTCTTTGGGTGGATAAGCTTCATTTTGAGCAATTCGCTGTCTACCAACTGTTGTTACGGTCAATCCCCACAATTCATCTTCTTCCGAAGTGATCAGGTAATTAAGATTTACGTTTTGCTCCTTGTTGTTACTCATAGTCAAATTGATAAAGAAAAAGGTTGTTTTATTTTACAAATGTAGAAATTAAATTATAAAATCAAACTCAACAGGACGGTGTTTTTAAACAAAAAAAAGGACACATAAAGTATCCTTCTTTCCGTAATAGTGAACAAAATCTATAGCAGATTGGGAAGTATCGACGAGAAGATAAGAATTAGCATTCCCACAATCAGAACAACAATTGTTTTATTGTTAACGCCTTTCCATTCTTTCAGAAGAATTCCCCAAACGTTGCTGAACGTTATATTTAGCGACATTAGAATACTCCAGGAGAAAGCCATCATTACACCGCCTTCCAGGAAAAAGCTTTTTCCTAATGCCAAACCGAAGAATTGGGAATACCAAAGAATTCCGGCTAATGCACAAAACAGCAGGTTGGATATAAAAACTTTGGCAAGTACGCTAAAGTAATCTTTTGTGGTTTTGTTTTTTACATTTTGGAAAATGCAATATACCGCATTTGTAACGAAACCGCCTAAAGTTACCATAAGAATGGCTGGTAATCCGGCGTATAATGCCTGTGCACCAAATTGAATAGCTGTTTCTTTCAATGGTTCACCCGCTTCGAGTCCAAAGCTAAAGCAAGCACTCATAACTCCGGCTCTTTGCCTAAAGCATAATCTTTTACAGCGGCCTTTTTCTGTTCTTCAGTCATATTTTTAGACCTCAAACTTCCTGCAAAACCGATAACTGAGATTCCGGCTATTGCAACGCTAACTCCGATAAGCAATACCAAACCTTTTCCAGTAAAAAGATCGGTACCTACCATTATGGCTGGAATAAGTGTTCCAAAAGCAGAGCAGGTTCCAAGGGCAATGGACTGTCCCAGAGCTACACCCAAATAGCGCATACTCAATCCGAAAGTCAATCCGCCAATTCCCCAAAATGCACCGTAGAGAATTGCTTTTAAAGCACTTCCTTCACTGACAGATAAGATTTCCATCAAGGAGTGCCCTTCCGGCACGGCCAGAAGAGCTCCCAGATAAGGAAATACCAACCATGCAAAAACTCCCTGAACTAACCAGAAGCTTTCCCATGCCCAACTTTGTACTTTCTTAATTGGAACATAAGAACTTGATTGTCCGATAGCTCCGATAGATATGATTAATAATCCAATGATTGTATTCATATAAAATTTGATATTAGATTTTTAAAAGTTTTTTTTGACA
>QKGU01000259.1 GCA_003250325.1 Paludibacter sp. | reverse complement strand
CACAATGCGTTTCTGTTAAACCGATTTATTGAGACTTTCGGTATAAAACCTAAAACCCTAAAAAGTCACCACCATGTCAAAGAACTACTGTATTTCGGCACGAAAGCCGCTTAATTATTATATTTTTCTAACGGACTATTGTATTATAAGGATATGAAAAATTCAAAAGGAGAATATCTGTTTCCTCAATCTCGTGATGATTCAAAATGGGAGAAAGCAAAACAGGCTGCAAAAGATTTCATTGACAATAATCCCGGTTTTCAATTAGTATTTAGAGGAGCAGATGGAGCCAATGCTGCCACAATTGCAGGCTCGGATCCATATTATTCAGTAAGTGAGTCTTTCCTTGGACGTTCAACCAATGAAGAAATGATTTTCTACAGTACAAGAAATGGCTGGAATATGTATTATTATCTGAGACCAAAACATTCAGGAATAACAGATGCCCAGAGTGGTGGAGGTGCATTGACTGTTCCCTTACAATTTGTAGATTTATTTTTTACAAATAAAGGATTGAAAATAGAAGATGATTCAAACTATTTCAACTATACAAACGACGAAGAAGATAAGTTTACAGCTCGTAACATGACAAGTGTAGATACATACAAAGATATTTATTCTGGCTATGCTTATTTTATACCTACATCGTCCTACCGTATAATGAAACAATTCTACAATCGTGAGCCTCGATTTTATGTCAATTTTACATTCCAAAACCGTCGTTGGGATTTTGATGAATCCAAAACTTATTATACTGATTTTTCTTTGAATGGTAATTCCGGTCAAGCAAAAAATGGTCACGATTATCCAAAGTCAGGTGTTTTGGCGCGAAAAAAACTATATAAATCAGGTAGTGTTCCATATAACATCTACATCCGTTTGACTGAAATCTATTTGAATTACGCAGAGGCATGTGCTGAATTGGGTGAATATCAAAATGCGATTAATGCAGTGAACTTAATTAGAGCACGCGCTGGTGTAGCAGAGTATGGTTTAAATGGAGATGCAAGTCTGGGAGCTCGTGGCGAAACAAGAATTGCATTAGCCGATAATGATGTTCTGAATGCAGTTCGTCGTGAGAGGTTAATAGAGCTGGCATATGAAAATCAACATTATTTTGATGTACGTCGTTGGGGAGTTGCCGGAATGGCGCAGGGAGATGGTTGGATTTACCCAACATGGCATCAAGGTGGTGAAGGAGGTGATATGAGTGGATTTAATGTACTCGTCGATATGTCATCAACGGCAACTGGAAATACAATGTATTTTTACAAAAGAAGAACTTGGGAATCACGAATCTTCACAGACAGAATGAATTTATTCCCCATTCCCCAAAGCGAAATTAATGTAAATAAAAACATGGTTCAAAATACAGGCTGGTAATTTAAATAGAAGAGATCAACATCTGATCAGAGTTGATCTCTTCTATGCTAATTTACAACGATGTATAGTTTTGTTAATCTTTGGTATTTGTAAAGGCTAATTCTCTAATTTATGAAAAAAATCTACCTATTCGCTGTCTTTCTTTCCGTCTCTATAATTGGTTATGCAAATATAATTACAGGACAACAGTATAAAATATCCTCTGCTAGCACAACAAGTAAATCTGTTTTTGTAAGCAACTCATCATTGTTTCTTGATGCTGAAATTACTTTGTGGACAGAAACAAACGTCCCTGCTCAGCGATGGATTCTTACGGCAAACGACGATAATACTTATACTTTCGTTAACGCTTATTCGCAATATGTACTTTATAGAAAGGGAAGTGCTGTTGATGGTATGCCTATAGTGCAATCAAATAGTTCAACAACCAGTGCTTCACGATGGACATTAACTCCTGTACCCAATCAATCAGGTTATTATTATATAACACAGCCAAATAAGGATGGAATTTCTCAGTTATATTTAGAAACTTCATCTACCGCTGATGGAGCAGCAATAGAACTGCACAATAAAAAAACAGGCAATGATTCATTACGACAAATTTGGAAATTTGATTTAAACAATACCCCAAAAAGTTTCTCGCAAGTAGAAAGAGATGAAATGATGAGCGGTTGGAAAACGAAATATTATAAACAAGCACCAACTGGATATGTATTAGGTAATGGAGGCTGGTGGGGAGATGCAGAAATGTTTGAGATTGTTCTTGATGCTTATGAAACAACAGGTGATGCTACATATGAAGCAATGTATCGTCAGTTGTATAGAAATTTTATTTCCAGAAATCAATCGAGCTGGCTGTATAATGACTTTAACGATGATATTGCTTGGATGGTTATTGCATCTGTTCGTGGATATTTAATGTTTGGGGATGCAACTTATCTTTCTTATGCAAAGACTAATTTTGATAATATGTATGCGCGCGCTTTGCTTCCAACGGGAATGTTAAGATGGAAAGAAACAACTGAAACGCAAAATGGAACGAACTCATGTATAAATGGACCGGCAGAAGTAGCAGCATGTTATCTTGCAATGGCTTTGGAAGATGATTTATACTACGAAAAAGCAAAAAATTTGTATGCGTTACAACGTAAATATCTATTTGTACCTGCTACAGGGCAGGTTTACGATAGTTTTACGTGGACGGCTGGACAACCTTCAGGATATAACTATTGGACATCAACTTATAATCAGGGTACATTTTTAGGAGCAGCAGTTATGCTGTATAATCATTATGGAAATAATATGTATCGGGATGATGCCGAAATGATTATGAAATATACTACAGAAAATCTTTGCGATGAAAATGGATATATAAATGTTTGTCAGGTAGGGAGCGGTGATCTGGCCGGATTTAAAGGGATTTTGATGCGTTATGTAAGAAGACTTATTACTGACTTAAAAAAAACAGAATATGTGGACTGGATGCAAAAAAACGCATTTCAGGCTTACAATAATCGTAATTCTCTTAGTCTTACATCCTCTGCATGGCTTACTAAGACTCCTGAAAATTTTATTTTAACCAATTGCACTGAGAATTGCGATTTTACGAATGATCCTTTTAGCTCTTCAACAGCAGTCTCTGCAGCATTTAATGCTCCATTGGATGAGAGTAAAATCATAAAAGATGCGTATTCTACAATACAGGCCGAGTGGTTTGATTATATAAAGGGTGTTTATACACAAATAGGAACAAATCAGAACGATTATGAAATTGGAAATATTAAAGCAGGGAATTACGTTGGCTATAATAATGTAAATTTTGGGAATAGTTTAGCTACGTCTATAGAATTAAGCGTGTCGAGAGCATCGGTTAAGGGAAGTATTGAAGTGCATCAAGGAGGAGTAAAAGGTCCATTACTTGGTACTATCGCTGTGCCGACCACAGGTGCTGATTGGCAGATTTTGACTGGTAGTATTACTCCAATCACGGGAATGCAAAATATATATCTTGTTTTTAATGGAGTATCAGGACAAAGTAACATTTTTAGAGTGGATTATTTTCGTTTTATAACTGAGAATAAAGTATATTCGGATATAACAGATAATGGAGGTTCTATATATTCCTCTCGTGCATCGAATACAATAAATTACGCTATTGACAACAATCTAATAACAAGTTCATCTTTTTCCTCAAATGCAAATTTTGAGTTGTGCTATAAATCGCCAAAGCCGGTATTACTACAAGCTTATGCCGTATTTTCTGCTAGCTCAGATGCTCAAAAAGATCCAAAATCATGGAGTCTTCAGGCATCGAATGACAGTGTTAACTGGATAGATATTGATGTTCAGAATAATCAACAATTTAGTGGTCGTTATACGAAAAAAGTTTATGCTGTTTCGTTAAGTAACAGTTATTCGTATTTTCGTCTGAATATAAGAGAGAATAATGGAAATACAGAAGAAACGCAGTTTGGAGAATGGCAATTGTATGGAACCTGTATATTTGATAATGATATTACTGCCGATGGAGGTGTGTTGAGTGCACAATACGTTGGTAATGAATCGGAAGAAACTTATGTTGGTGTTACTGATAAAAGTTCGTTCTCAAAATATCTTGTTATTGGTCAATCTGATTTATGGATTCAGTATCAGGCAAATGGTATATATAAATTAAATTCGTATAGCCTGACTTCTGCTAATGATGAGCCTGAGCGCGATCCTAAAAGTTGGGTTTTGTATGGTTCTAACGATGGTGTAAATTGGATAAAAATAGACCAACAAGAAAATCAGGGATTCAATTACAGATATAATACTCAATATTATAATGTTGATCAAAACCTCGGTTATCAGTATTATAAATTGCATGTTGTTGCAAATAATGGAGCATCAATGACCCAATTGGCAGAATGGCAACTTTTTGGTGATTTGTATTATGACAACATGTATAATGATATCACGATGAATGGGGGCAGCCTTTCTGCTTCAGATAATAATGATTCAAAGGCATTACAAACATTGACAGATAATAATGGAAACACAACTTATACCTTGGATGCCTCAACAATCCCAGCCTGGATACAGTATAAATCAACAACTCCGGTAAGTGTATTGGCATATTCTGTTGTTTCAGGTTATGATAATGATAAATCTCCGAAAAATTGGAACTTGCAAGGTTCAAATGACGGTCAGAATTGGACAAATATTCATAATCGCAGTAATGTAACGTTTTCACAGAAAGGTGAACGTAAAGTATACACTGTCACAACTACAACTGCATATACTTTCTTCAGGCTAAATATAACAAAACTATCAAACACAAACTCTTCTGAAGTAATTCTGGGTGAGTGGGAAATTCATGGAACTGGGCTTACTGCTACCGAGATTACAAACAATAGTGGTACAATTACAGCAGAACTGATTGACAAAAACTCTTCGGAGGGTGTTTCTAAGCTTATTGATAAGTTAGAAGGGACAAAATACTGCAACCTTTTTTATGGTTCATCGTGGGTTAATTACAAATCTCCATATTCTGTAAAGGTAAATGCATATAGTATAACTTCAGCAAATGATGAAGAAACTCGTGACCCCAGAGCTTGGATACTTGAAGCTTCAACGGATGGATCATCTTGGGAGCTGATTGATAGTCGCAACAATCAGGATTTTCCTTATCGTGGTGTAACACAATATTATGCCTGTAACAAAGATTTGAAATCATTCTCTAACTTCAGATTAAACATAACAGAAAATAACGGTTCTACTTTAATGCAATTTGCGGAATGGCAGTTGTTAAATATAGTAGGTGTCGGTGGAGATCCCAATAGTGTAGATGTAGCCGAAATGACAAATATTGTGGTTTACCCTACATTAGTGCAGGAAGTATTATCAATTAACATGCCTGAAAAAGGCACTGTGAGCATTTTTAATGTTATGGGACAAAACGTATTTTTAGGGCAATTGAATGCAGGAGTGAATACCCTGAGAATGAGCGATTTTAAACAAGGGTATTATTTCATTGTCATTCAGGAAAAAAACTATAGAATAACCAAAAAAATATTTAAGAAGTAATTATGAAAGCAAGAAAACTATTTTTAAACACTTTTACTTTTATATTTTCGACAGCCATTTTTGCACAAACCGGATTCGAAAACTGGGACGGAGCATGGGACAATGTTAATGTCACTCAAATTAATAAAGAAAATCCCTATACAATAGCTATTCCTTTTGAATCAGAAAATGCTTTGTTGCAAAAAAGTATAGAAGCATCTGCCTACTACCAGAGCCTGAACGGAACATGGAAATTTAATTGGGCAAAAGATCCAGATTCTAAACCCGCAAACTTTTATGAAAATAATTTTAATGTTAGTGGTTGGGATGACATCACAGTCCCAAGTGTATGGCAAATATACGGTGTAAGAAATGGAAAAAGTTGGGATGTCCCTGTTTATACCAATTACGATTATCCATTTACATATAATAGTTCTACATATAGTGTCATGGCCAATCGGCCATCTGACTGGACATATAATTACACCCGAAAAAATCCGGTAGGTAGTTACAGACGAGACTTTATTATTCCCAATACTTGGAATGGACGGGATATCTTTGTTCGGTTTAATGGGGCAGGCGAAGGATACTATGTATGGGTTAACGGACAAAAAGTAGGTTACTCTGAAGATTCATATACTCCGGGTGAGTTTAAAATAACAGATTATGTAACAGCAGGCACTAATGTTATAGCTGTTCAGGTGTACCGTTTTACCAGTGGTTCGTTTCTCGAAGATCAGGATTTCTGGCGATATTCAGGCATCTGCCGTGATGTTTTTGTTTGGTCTGCACCGAAAACTCAAATCCGTGATTATTTTTTTCGCACAGATCTTGATGACCAATATGTGAATGCAATGGTTTCTCTGGATGTTGAGATCACCGGTAATTCGCTAAGTAATGCAAGCCTGAATGCCAAAATAATGAAAGGCGGAATTGTAATTGCGCAAAGCACTATTTCGGCACCAGTTATTGGAAAAAATACTTTTACAGTACCTGTCAACAATCCTGATAAATGGAGTGCTGAAATACCCAATTTATATGATTTAGTGATCACGCTAAATAATAATGGTACAACTTCAGATATTCGTGGAGGTAAAGTCGGTTTTCGTGAGGTTGGAATTGGCAGTAAAGGAGAATTGTTAATAAATGGAAAGCGAATGGTTTTTCACGGTGTAAATCGGCACGATCACAGTGAAATTAATGGTCGTACTATTTCTAAAGAAGAAATGGAAATGGATGTTAAAACGATGAAGCGCTTGAATATAAACGCTGTACGTACATCTCACTATCCGAACAATCCCTACTTTTACGATCTTTGTGACAAATACGGTTTATATGTTTTAGCTGAAGCAAATGTTGAATGTCATGGAAACATGGGACTTTCAAGTGTTGAAGCATTTAGAAAACCTATGGTTGAGCGTAACCAAAACAATGTTATGAGATACCGAAATCATCCTTCTATATTTATCTGGTCCTATGGAAATGAATCAGGCAATGGAAATAATTTCCAATATGTTGAAAATGCCATTAAAGCCTTAGATAACACACGTCTGACACATTACGAAGGAAATAGTCAATGGAGTGATGTCAGTAGCACAATGTATGGCGGCTATAACGATATAATGAAGATAGGAGAAGATCGTTTAACCCAATCAAATCCACGTCCTCACATTCAATGTGAAAACAGCCATGCAATGGGAAATGCGATGGGGAATGTGCGTGAAATGTTTGATTTATATGAGAAATATCCATCACTTACAGGAGAATTTATTTGGGACTGGAAAGATCAGGGAATACAAATGCCTGTTCCGGGGAAACAAGATGAAACTTATTGGGCTTATGGAGGAGACTTTGGAGATAAACCAAACAATGAAAATTTTGTGATTAATGGTCTTGTATTCCCGGATTGCTCTTTATCTGCAAAAAGTTATAATACAAAGAAGATATATCAACCGGTTGTTTTTTCTATGCAGAATGATGGAAAAACATTTAACCTGACAAGTAAGCTTTCTTTTAAAAATACAAGTGATCTGGATATTTATTATTCCATATTAGAAGATGGAAAAATATTAAAAACTCAAAAGATAAATACAACATTAAATCCAGGAGAGAGTCAAACTGTAACAATCGATGAAAGTGCTTTGATGACTGAACCAGCAGCAGAGTATTTTATCCGTTTCAATGTTTATCAAAAAAATGCAACTTGGTGGGCAAATGCAGGATATGAGGTGGCAAGTGAGCAAATAGAGTTAAAAAATGCAACTAAACCTGTTTATGTTATTCCGACTTCAGGTGTCCTTTCAGTTCAGAACAATGGAAATACGTAATTTCTCTATCGAATTTTCGAAACTTAAAGGGGCGCTTGAAAGCTACGTGTTGAATGGTAAACAAATGATTAACGGAACACTCGAATTAAATGTATTTCGTCTTCCTACCGATAATGACAAAGTACAAACACAAACATGGGACGCAAATGGCATAAGAAGACTTACCGTTCTTCCAAGAACATTTGATGTAAAACAAACAGCAGATGTTGTTACTGTCACTATAGAAAATTTATATGTAGCAACAGGACAATACAGATATAATACTACAGAAACCTTTAATATATTAAAAGACGGAACCGTATTTTTCAATACTATTATTGATCCTGTAACGAAGAATGTAATTACTCCTCGTATAGGATACAGATTAAGCATGCCCAAAGATTTTGAGCAGTTTACTTGGTTCGGAAGAGGACCTTGGGATTCGTATAAAGACCGTAAAGAATCTTGTTTTTTGGGAGTTTTCAACAGTACTGTTACTGATCAATGGACCAATTATTTATTACCGCAAGAAACAGGTAACAAAGAAGATGTGCGTTGGATAAGTGTACGAAATAATGTCGGTGAGGGTCTACTTTTCGTTGCTCCCAATACAATGTCAGCATCTGCAGTACATTACAAAGCAGAAGATTTATACTCCAACAGGGATAATCGTGTAAAACATCCTTATCAAGTTTCTTTTACAGAAAATTCTATCATTTCTTTAAATGCTGAAATGCGTGGATTGGGAAATGCTAGTTGTGGAGCTGATGTAATGTCAAAATATGAATTGCGTGCCGACTATACACTGTTTAATTTTATGATTTTACCGCTTTCGAGCCAACTTACAAACGAACAATTGTCAAAA
>QKGU01000073.1 GCA_003250325.1 Paludibacter sp. | reverse complement strand
CATACAAGCGAGAAATGCAATTGAGCATTTTTCCAATATAATGGGGGGCTTGGTTTTATAAAGCAAAAATCCCGCATCTGATTTTTAGACAGATACGGGATGATTTTAAACAATATATTTTTATATCGGACAACAATAAAAAAAAACAATGAACTGTGAAGAGTTTGTTATTTTAGCTTTGTGCGTTTTGACAAGTATATCGGTTTTATTTCGGCTAGCTGACAAGAAAAGAACAAAATAAGAAAATAAATTTATAGCATTGACAGACAACTAAATATAACGACAAAACAAATGACAACTATACACAACCAACGGCCAGCTGCTAACACACGCTCTTATGCGCTTTGGGCGGCTAATGTGCTTTTGGCAGTCTTAGCGCCCGCATTTCTTTGTCGTTTCACGACAGGAAATCCGCCCGCAGCCCGCCCAAGCCCATAGCCTCGGTCGTTAGGGGCAAGTGATAGAAAAAAAAGTCAACTGAAAATTTACGATAGTTATCAAATAACAACAAAGCGACAACATGAAACTTAGACTGAAACTTGGTCTTTTACTAATCATTCTGACATTTAATTTAATTGGAAATTCCCAAAACAAACCGAACAACTTTGCTCTGACACTTGATTTAGGAGGAAATAGTGGATTTTACACGCTAAACGGAGAATACGAAGTGGGGAAAATTAAAGACTATAAACTTAACGCTCGAATAGGTTTTGGATATTATTCAGGGAGTGGTATACAGTTTACTGGAGTTCCAATTGGAATTAACATGTTGACAGGAACAAAGAAACACCATTTGGAATTAGGATTAGGAGCGTCATATATTAAAGGAATTGAAAACATGCAAATTCCTGCCGGGACATTCGGAAACCCTCAGGAATGGTCGCAACAATCAGAGGGAATATATTTTGTTCCATCGGTTGGTTACCGTTTTGGTAATTTAACTGGCGGGTTGATTCTGAAAGTATATTATTCACCGTTAATTACTGTATATGATTTCTTTGACAAGGAAAAGTTTCTTGACAGACTGATTCCTGTTCTTGAAGGTAATATGACAAAAGAAGAATTCTATTCGCACTCTCTTAATGGTAAAGAAACTTATCCCACAGCGAAAAATCAGTTTGGGGTCTTTGGAGTTTCAATTGGTTACAGATTCTAAGAAAAATAGACTGAGAAACAAATAAATAAAAGCTGACTGAAATTTAACGACAAAAACAAATCACCTAGCCCCTAACACACGCTCTTTTAGGTTTGCACTGAAATTAGAATTTTGAGAAGCGAGGTTAATTTCTCTACTTTTGTTGTAAAAAAGCAAGGAATTAACCGTTGTTCATTGGCTGACCCCGACACATCGGAACAAGCTGTGCAATTGACAGGTTTTACTCGCTAATAAAAGCAATTAAACCAAATTGTCTGTAACGACAATTTTAATATCCTTGATCATTAATTGAATCGTAACATTGTTATTGAAAGAGTTCTCCTCCAATGTGTAGCAAATATCCAACGGATTCAGCGCTTTTAAATGATCGTTATATTCGTGCATTCGGAATGCGATACCGTTCATTACATTTTCAGAACTCGAATCGACCAACTCTAGTTTAAGGTGTTCCTGATCTTTTCCAACCAACCGGCTAGTTCCGTAATCGAACACTTTTTTCGATACAAAAACAGGTTTCATATTTCCGGGACCAAAAGGAGCAAACTGCTTCAGTACTCTGAAAAACTTAGGCGTAATATCCTTGAATTCCAGTACAGCATCAATATCAATTTGAGGATAAGTTTGTTCTTTCAATATATTTTCAGAAACATATTGTTCAAATCGTTCAGTAAACTCTTCGATATTCTCCTCTTTCAACGACAAACCTGCTGCATACATGTGTCCTCCAAAGTTTTCGAGCAGGTTTCTACACGAATCAATAGCTTTATAAATGTCGAAACCGGGAACTGATCGGGCCGAACCGGAAGCAAGTCCGTTCGATTTTGTAAGGACAATGCTAGGCTTGTAAAACTCTTCAGACAAACGCGACGCCACAATTCCAATCACTCCTTTGTGCCAATCGGGCTTATATACAACAATCGATTTCCGTTCTTCGTAACGAATATCTGTTCCAATCATAGAAATAGCCTCATCGGTCGTATTCTTATCCAGGTCTTTTCTATCGTTGTTGTATTCGTTGATCGTATCGCTTTTCTCCTTTGCGAATGCCTGACTCGACGAAACTAAAAGTTCTACTGCCTCTGAAGCAAGCTTCATTCTTCCAGAAGCATTTATTCTGGGTCCAATTTTAAATACAATATCGCTTATGGTGATTTCTTTTTCTAATAAGCCACAAACTTCCAAGATTCCTTTAAGTCCGATACTTGGATTAGTATTTATTTGCTTTAATCCGTAATAAGCCAGAATCCGGTTTTCTCCGGTTATAGGGACAATATCCGAAGCAATACTCAATGCAAGTAAATCTAATAAAGGAGTAAGTCGTTCGAATTCTATATTATTCGTAATTGCGAAAGCTTGCATCAACTTAAAACCGACTCCACATCCCGAAAGATGTTTGTACGGATAATTACAATCTGAACGTTTCGGGTCTAAGACCGCGATGGCAGGGGGAAGAACTGCGTCTGGAGTGTGGTGATCGCAAATAATGAAATCAACACCGGCATTCAGTGCATATTTTACTTTTTCCACGGCTTTTATTCCACAGTCAAGTGCAATAATTAGCTTGAAATCGTTTTTTGCGGCATAATCTATCCCCTGTATCGAGATTCCATATCCCTCGGAATACCTGTCGGGAATATAAAATTCTATATTAGAATAGAATTGTTTCAGGAATTTATAAACGAGAGCAACTGAGGTAGTTCCATCAACATCATAATCGCCATAAATAAGAATTTTCTCATTCCGTCTCATGGCTTTTGTGAGTCTGATTACAGCCACTTCCATATCTGCCATCAAAAACGGGTCGTGCAAATTACTTAAATCAGGTCTGAAAAAACTGCGGGCATCTTCATAGTTCAAAATGTCACGTTGAACCAACAATTGGGCGAGTACCGGGCTTATACTTAATTCTTCTGCTAATTTATTCTGTATCTCAATTTGTTGTTCGGTTAAACTTCTGTAAATCCATGTATTTATCATCGTACTTTATTTTTCTACTCAAGGTGAGGACAGACTATTAATCCCCGAAGAAAAAACAAACTTTTATTTATCAAAACATTAGCTCACCATTCAACTACACTGAGGCGTTTATTTCTTCATTGCTGTAAAGGTATAGAAAACTTTTTGTTCACACAATAATAACTTTTTCAGTTTATTGTGCCTATTTCAATTACAACTCAAACAAAATTTACTTAAAATTTAATGTATCTTATTTTTCAGATGATTCCATCAATTTATTTTCATAATTTTGCAACGTATTCTACCTAAATTCTTTCAAAATATCTATTTCTTATACAAAAAAAATGAATTTATTTTCATATTAAGTTCACCACAAAATAAAAAGTCAAATAAAACGTTATAATTATTTAATATCCGAAATCGGACTAATCAGACATGAAAGAGGAGATAAAAAAAGCTGTTGAAATCTTACGTTCGGGTGGAATCATCCTCTACCCGACTGACACTGTATGGGGAATAGGTTGCGACGCCACAAATGAACAAGCTGTACAGAAAGTTTTTGAACTAAAGCAAAGAGAAGATAAAAAAGCAATGCTGATTCTGATTGATAATTCTGCCAAACTGCAATCATATGTAGAAGATGTTCCGGAAATGGCGTGGGATTTGATAGACTATGCAGAAAAACCACTTACTATTATTTACCCCGAAGCTAAAAATCTTGCACAAAACCTGATTGGAGAAGATAAATCAATTGGAATCAGAGTGACGAAAGAGGAATTTTCCAGAAAACTTTGCGAGCAATTTCGCAAACCCATAGTTTCCACATCTGCCAACGTCAGTGGAGAACCAACACCAGCAAATTTTTCTCAAATATCGGATTCCATAAAAAAGAAAGTGGGTTATGTTGTCAATTTCAGACAGGAAGAAACCACAAATCCAAAACCATCGTCAATAATTAAATTGGGCAAAGGCAACCTTTTTGAAATAATCCGCGAATAAAAAGCTGTTGCATGAACAAAAATACACTTTTCTTAAAATACATTCTGTACGACATGATAGCTGCACTTATTGTGTGGTTTGGATTTGTTGCATTCAGAAAGCTAGTTAATAACGTAGAAGTTTTCAACAGTATTCGTATTTTAATTCCAAAATTTGATTATTTCAGCAGTTTGATTCTGTATCCTTTATGCTGTGTATTTGTCTACTATTTATCCGGCTTCTATCTCAATTCAATAAAGAAAACAAAACTTGGTTTATTCTTTAATACTTTTTCCACATCGATTATCATTTCTTTATCGGTTTTCCTTTTCTTAAAATTGGGAGATGTTACCGTTTCTTATCAATACTTTTATGTATCACTCCTTGTTTTGTTTTGTTTGTCATTTTTCGTAACATTTATTCTTCGCAGCATTATTTTTTCTGAAATTCAGAATAATTTTAAAACAAAGAAGTGGACAATAAATACGATAGTCATAGGCACCGGCGAGAATGCAAAAAAAATAGCTGCAGATATTGAAGAGTACGCCATTAAAAATACATTCATAGGATTTGTTTCCATCAACCAACCGATACAAGTTCCAAAGGAAAAAGTATTGGGAAATATGTCTCAAATATCGTCAATAATAGAGAAAAACAACATCCAGGAATGCAACGTTGTCATCGACAACGCAGATGATTACCATTTATTCAGTATAATAAATTCTCTTTATAAGTTCGATGTAGATATTCAGTTTACTCCACGACTTTATGAGATACTTACGGGTAGTGCTAAAATTGAGAAGTTGGAAATGAATCCATTAGTAAGCATTACCGACTCTTCAATGAAAGATTGGGAGGCTAGTCTGAAAAGGATTTCCGATATTGTCTTATCGTTTATCTCGCTGCTCATTCTTTCACCGGCTCTTATTTACTGCGCAATAAAAATAAAGAATGATTCGAAAGGTCCGGTATTTTACAAACAGGAAAGAATTGGACGTTTCGGGCGACCATTTAAAATAATAAAATTCAGAACGATGTATCTTGGAGCAGAAAATGGAGTTCCCAAACTAAGTAGCTCCGATGATGATCGAATCACACCATTCGGAAGAATTTTACGAAAATACAGAATTGATGAGGTACCTCAGTTTTGGAATATTCTGAAAGGCGACATGAGTTTAGTTGGTCCTCGCCCGGAAAGACAATATTACATCAACCAAATTATTGAAGAAGCGCCATATTATTGCCTTCTATACAAAATTCGTCCGGGCCTTACATCATGGGGACCCATAAAAATAGGCTATTCCGATTCTATTGAGAAGATGATTGAAAGACTTAATTTCGACATTATTTACATGGAAAACATGTCACTTCTCAACGACCTGAAAATACTCATTTACACGATAGAAATAATTTTTAAGGGGAAAGGGGTCTAAAAATAAGGTTATTTCCGTATCTTTGTTGTTAGTTTTTTTTGAACGACATGGAAGATAAAAAAGATTGGTACTTGAAAATGATTGCTTGGCGTGAGCAACACATCAAGCAAAGACAATTCATTCTCATATTAAGTTTTGTGGTGGGTGTTTTTGCTGCAATAGCGGCTACTTTACTAAAATCCACCATTCACCTCATACAACATTTACTCACCGAAAATTTCAGCAGATTAGAAGTCAACTACTGGTATTTGGTTTTTCCTGCCATCGGAATTCTTATCGCATCACTTTTTGTACGAAAAATAGTAAAAGATGATATTAGCCATGGTATCACCAGAATTTTGTATGCTATTTCGCAACGTAAAAGCATTATAAAATTACACAACACATGGACTTCATTAGTTGCCAGTTCTGTCACCATTGGGTTTGGTGGATCGGTTGGAGCTGAAGCACCAATTGTACTTACAGGTTCAGCTATCGGATCTAATCTTGGAAAATTTTTCAAGATGGATCAGAAAACATTGATGTTGCTCGTAGGTTGTGGTGCTGCCGGTGCTATTGGTGGAATTTTTAAAGCACCAATTGCAGGTCTCGTGTTTACGCTCGAGGTATTAATGCTGGACATGACTTTGACTGCGATTGTACCATTATTAATTTCATCGGTTACAGCCACTGCCTTATCCTACTTCTTCGCAGGCAACTCGTTCATGTTTAAATTCGATGTCTACGAACCATTTGCTATAGAACGAATTCCTTTCCTCATTTTATTAGGAGTTGTCTGTGGATTGGTTTCGTTGTATTTTACCCGTGGGATGAATTCACTCGAAGGGAAAATGCGAAAAGTAAAAAATCCTTATGCTAAGCTGGCTATTGGAGGTGTTGTGTTGAGTATATTAATCTTCCTTTTCCCGCCACTTTATGGCGAGGGTTACAATACGATCGACGACTTATTGAATGGTAATGCACATTCCGTTTTGGATCGAAGCTTTTTCCTTGGACTGGGCGATAGTCCATGGGTGTTGATTACTTATTTGAGCCTAATCGTTATTTTTAAAATATTTGCATCCACAGCAACAACAAGCTCAGGAGGTGTGGGAGGTATTTTTGCACCATCGCTTTTTATTGGTTGTTTAACGGGTTATGTCGTAGCCAATATACTAAGGATCTTCGGATTCAATGTTCCCGAAGAAAATTTCGCTTTAGCAGGTATGTCTGGACTCATGTCGGGTGTCATGCATGCACCGCTTACGGGGATCTTTTTGATAGCCGAATTGACAGGTGGTTATAATTTATTTATGACCTTAATGATTGTTTCCACAGTCTCTTATCTTACCATTATTCTTTTTGAACCACACAGCTTATATGCAATGCGTCTTGCTCAGAAAGGAGAATTGCTTACTCATCATAAAGACAAAGCTGTTCTGACATTGCTCAAAATGGAAAATGTAATAGAAACAGATTTATCAATCCTCTCACCGGAAATGACATTGGGAGAGTTAGTAAAAATCATTTCTAAATCGAACCGAAACATTTTTCCGGTTGTGAATCCAGAAACAAATGTGCTTATGGGCGTTGTATTGCTCGATGAAGTAAGAAACATTATGTTCCGGCCTGAATTATATCAACGATTTAAGGTGCAAAAACTTATGATATCTCCGCCTGCTACGATCAATCAGGAATTACCAATGGAAAAGGTAATGGAGATATTTGAAGATACAGGCGCATGGAATCTTCCCGTTGTTGATGCTCAGAAACGCTACATAGGTTACGTTTCCAAATCAAAAATTTTCAGTTCGTACCGACATGTGTTGGTACACTTCTCCGACGATTAGAATAATTGCCACTAATAAAGAAAGAAATTTATGCCTAAGCAAAAAATAAGCTATTCGGTTGCCGTAGCCGAATTGGAAAAAATCTTATTCGACCTCGAAAATAATTCAGAAGTGAATATGGATGTGATTGCTCAGAAAGTAAAACGAGCTGCTGAACTTATGGAAATCTGTAAAAAGCAACTTCACGAAATTGACACCGAGCTAGAGAAAATACTTGAAGACATCGATAATTAAAAAATATCCGTTTTTGATTATTCAATAAAAAAACTGCCGCCAACTATAGATTGAGCGGCAGTTCTTGTATATTACTTTTCAGATTGCATCTACTCACAGACATTAAGTCTTTAGTTTAAAAAAGTTTATAGTTCTGAACATCTTGCCGTAATTAATGTTTTATCATTATTTAAAACAATTATTATAGTCGACCCTTAAAAAGTCCATAAACATAAGATTATCAGTAAAATAAATCTTAAAAGTGTTGTGTATATCTGCAAGTTTTAGTATATTTGATGCATAAATCTTGCAAATATATTATGCTATCAAAGAAGAAAGATACTCAGC
>QKGU01000018.1 GCA_003250325.1 Paludibacter sp. | reverse complement strand
GCTTTCTTTAATTGGCTTAATGAAAAAACAAAAATTCAAAGAGCGATGAAAGTCAGATCTGCTGCTGGGTTACTTAACCATATATATGGCAAACTATCTGTCGCTTTCATTTATCTAATTTTTTAAATACTGATTCGAATTATTTATTGATAATCTCTTTCACTACATTTCAGGTCTATGAATAATTAATGATTGCCGTGAACTTGCAGAAGTTCCGGGTTTCCTTCAAAATCTGCCATAGCTTTTTTCCAGGCTTCCGAAATCGGTCGCGTAGTTTTGGTTTTGGCATCAAAACATACCATTACAGTATGACAAATGCACTTCACTTCTTTTGTATCCACGTCAACCAAATGTTGCAACAGCTTAAAACTTTTATTTCCTATTTCGACGACTGCGGTTTCTACAGAAACATTTTCTCCTGGATATACTGGCAACAAGAAGCTTACATCGATGTGTCCGATCACTACTCCCACTTCCCTACTATTAATTACATCTGGCATAACTTCGTTGAAATATGATGTTTTTCCCAAATCGTAAAACGAAAAGTAAACCGAGTTATTCACATGGCCTAAAGCATCGAAGTCATTAAAACGAAGTTGTATAGGCGTTGTATGATTAAAATTTATATTGTCCATATTATGATATTTTAAACACAATAATTGATTATGATAAAACGACTTGCAAAAGTACAAAACTTAAATATTTAAACCTATTTTTGAAAGAGCAAAAAATTTAATAAAAAACAGCTGACCATAGAAAATAGTCAGCCGTTTCATGTTATCTGTGTAGAATTATAAAATTTTTATTCAGTCAATGCGGTAGTTGGTTTGACAATTTTAGCTTTGACTTCATTTTCTTGATTTAGTTCCATTAAAATAGAATCTCCGGGCTCCAATTCACCAGACAAAACCACATCGGCTATTTCGTCTTCCAGATATTTCTGTATTGCACGTTTCAACGGACGAGCTCCAAACTGAACATCGTATCCTTTTTCTGCAATGAAATCTTTAGTTTCGTTGGTCAATTCCAGTTTGTATCCTAAAGCGGTTACTCGACCAAAAATACCTTTCAGTTCGAGATCAATAATTGATTTAATTGATTCTTTGCTTAACTGATCGAACATAATTACATCATCAATACGATTCAAAAATTCTGGAGCAAATGCACGATTCAACGCTTTTTGAATTACTCCTCTAGAAAAATCGTTATCCATGGCAACATCGGCCGGGGTATTGAATCCTACACCTTTTCCAAAATCTTTCAACTGGCGTGTTCCAACATTGGATGTCATAATGATAATCGTATTTTTAAAATCAATTCGACGTCCCAAACTATCTGTTAGACGACCTTCGTCCATTACCTGTAACAAAAGGTTGAAAACATCCGGGTGTGCTTTTTCAATTTCGTCGAGCAAAATAATTGAATACGGTTTCCGACGCACTTTTTCGGTCAACTGACCACCTTCTTCGTAACCAACATATCCCGGAGGTGCTCCGATAAGTCGTGAAACGCTGAATTTCTCCATATATTCGCTCATATCCACACGAATCAATGCATCGCTACTGTCGAACATAAATTCAGCCAGAATCTTTGCTAAGTGAGTTTTACCAACGCCTGTAGGTCCAATGAAAATAAACGATCCTATTGGTTTATTCGGATCTTTCAACCCGATTCTGTTTCTCTGGATAGCTTTTACAATCTTGTTTACCGCTTCGTCCTGACCAATCACCTTATTTTGCAACACATCTTTCATCTGGCGAAGTTTCAGTCCTTCCGCTTGAGCGATTCGTTGAACAGGAATACCGGACATCATAGCCACCACTTCAGCAACTTGTTCTTCGTCCACGGTTTCAGGATGTTGTTGCGATTCTTCTTCCCAGCGTTTTACGGCATCTTCCAATTGATACTGAGTCTGTTTTTCTTTATCGCGTATAGGACCGGCCAATTCGTATTTTTGTTCGGAAAGCACTTTAAGTTTTTCTTTCTTCAACTCTTCAATTTTCTTTTCAAGCTCTTCAATTTCAGCAGGAACTGAAACGGTACCAATATGAACACGTGAACCAGCTTCATCTAAAGCATCGATTGCTTTATCAGGGAAACAACGATCGGTGATATATCTTTCTGTCAGGCGAACACAGGCTTTAATTGCTTCTGGTGTGTAACGTACATTATGGTGATATTCATAACGATCCTGTATGTTTTCGAGAATTTGTAGAGTTTCTTCCGAAGTAGTTGGATCAACCATTACTTTTTGGAATCGACGTTCCAAAGCACCATCTTTCTCAATGCTCTGACGATATTCGTCCAGTGTGGTAGCTCCTACACATTGTATTTCGCCACGTGCCAATGCCGGTTTAAGCATATTAGCAGCATCCAGTGAACCCGGAGCACCTCCTGCACCAACAATAGTATGAATTTCGTCGATAAACAAAATTACGTCTGGATTTTTAGACAATTCGTTTAGAATTGCTTTTATCCTTTCTTCAAACTGTCCACGGTATTTTGTTCCGGCCACAATTGAAGCCATATCCAACGAAACAACCCGTTTGTCGAACAAAACTCTAGACACACGATGTTGAATAATTCTGAGTGCCAATCCTTCCACAATTGCCGATTTTCC
Source organism: Paludibacter sp. (assembly GCA_003250325.1). GTDB lineage: Bacteria > Bacteroidota > Bacteroidia > Bacteroidales > Paludibacteraceae > Paludibacter. The sequence continues at coordinate 5,307 of QKGU01000018.1, read as the reverse complement.
AACGCCCGGGTCACCGATTAAAACAGGATTGTTTTTCTTTCTTCTGCTTAATATCTGAGCCAAACGTTCAATTTCGCGGTTACGACCTACAATCGGATCCAACCGATTTTCTCTGGCAGCTTTTGTTATATCTGTACCAAAAGTATCCAGTGCCGGAGTATCGCTTTGTTTCGATCCGGCCGAAGAACCTGATTTTTGTTTTTGACGTGGATCATCTTCATCATCATCTTCATCCTGGAAATTTGAACCCATCTGAGGCGTATCTTCAGGTGCTTCTATATAAGATTTAGCATCTTCGTAAGTAATATGCTCATCTGTTAGAATATCTCCTGCCAAATTGTTTTTTTCTTTCAATATCGCCAACAACAAGTGTTCTGTATCAGCAGTGTCGGCTGAAAGCGATCGGGATTCCAGTTCCATAATCTTTTTAATTCGTTCTGTACTTTTTAAATTTGGAATTTCTTCTCCAGTCGGTTCCATATCTGTGCGAATCTGACTTTCAATGGCTTGTTTTATTTTAAATAAGTTGACGTGTGAATTGTTGAGGATATCAATAGCTTTACCTTGTCCGTTACGAATGATACCCAATAATAAATGTTCAGGACCAACATAATTGTTCCCCAAACGCTCGGCTTCCTGTGAACTGTACATAAGCACATTATGCAATTGTTCCGAATAGTTGACTGTCATATATCTTTCTCCTTTTTTAGTTATTTCATTTTTCTAACTCTACTAAAACAGTATACTGCTATTTTTTGAACTTTATCTCCTATATCTTTAATGAATATAACCGTGTATTTTCGTTTACAAAAATAATAAATAAATCGAGCTGGAAAATAATTAGAAATAAATTATTATCAATCTTTGCTTTTCAAAAACAATACCATAAAGAAATGTATTTTTATCGGTAAATTTGGCAGTTTTGAATGATTACATGATTTTTTTCAGTAGCTTTGCGACCGAAATTCAGATTAGATTTTAAGAAAAAACAAATATGTAAAACAAATAGTTTATGACTGAGAAAATTTCTTCTTCACTACGCGAATCGAAAACAGCACGTTGGACAGTACTGGTATTGGTCTCATTTACCATGATGTGCATGTATTATCTGACTGATGCGATGGCTCCTTTACAACAAATGTTGCAATCGAATCTGGAGTGGTCGGCAACTGATTATGGTTTATTTACAAGTGGTTATGGTTGGTTCAATGTGTTCTTGCTGATGCTTGTATTCAGCGGAATGATACTTGATAAGCTCGGCACTCGTTTCACCGGAATTCTGGCAATTATTGTTATGCTTGTTGGAGCCGGAATTAAGTATTGGGCTATTTCAGGACACATAACTGGTTCGTTCGAAATCACATTATTCGGTTGGAAATTATTAGGACTTACACCTAAATCGGCCGTGGTTGCAGGGTTAGGATTTGGAATTTTTGGCGTAGGTTGTGAGATGTTTGGTATTTCGGCCAATAAGGCAGTTGTTCGCTGGTTCAAGGGAAAAGAAATGGCGTTGGCAATCGGATTAAATACATCTACAGGACGAATTGGTACCGCTTTGGCAATGTTTACTCCACTCCCACTCTATAACCTGACAAAAAATGTAAGTGCACCCGTATTGCTTTCAATTCTTCTTCTCTTATTAGGCTTATTGGTGTTTGTTTTCTTTACAGTTATCGACAAAAAACTTGACAAAGAAGAAACCGAAGCGGGAATTGCACAAGATGAAGAATTCAAATTCTCTGATGTAGCTGAAATAGGACGTAATCGCGCATTTTGGTATATTGCCATTCTTTGCGTATTGTTTTACTCAGCCGTTTTCCCGTTTATAAAGTTCGCCACCAACCTGATAGTGCAAAAATTCTCGGTGTCCGACACTTTTGCCGGATATATTCCTGCGCTGCTACCTTTTAGTGCATTATTACTGACTCCCGTTTTCGGTGGCATATCTGACAAAAAAGGAAAAGCGGCTTCAATTATGATTTTAGGATCGGTACTTTTAGTTTTTGTTCATTTATTATTCTCTATTCCATCTCTCAACAGCTTTTCCATTGCAATTGGACTGGTTTTATTGTTAGGAATTGCTTTTTCACTCGTACCTTCGGCCATGTGGCCTTCTGTTGCAAAAATTATTCCGCACAGCAAGCTTGGAACTGCCTATGCCATGATTTTCTGGGTACAGAATATTGGTTTAATGTTAGTTCCGCTGTTAATCGGCTTTGTTTTGGACAAATACTGCATCATTGGCACTGTAGCCAAAGTTATTGATGGGAAAGAATTGCAACTAACGCAATATAATTATACTATTCCAATGTTGATATTTGCATGTTTCGGGTTGCTTGCAATAGGATTTGCTTTCTTACTAAAATCAGAAGATAAGAAAATGGGGTATGGCTTAGAAAAGCCGAATATCACTCATTAAATAAATGAGACTATGAATTAAAAAGCTGTAAGAAAAATCTTTCTTACAGCTTTTTTGTTAGTTACTGTATCTGGCTTTTACATATATTTTATCATTCAAAAAAATTATGTAATTTTAAGCTCCAATTTCAAATATAATTATCAAACTAAAAATATATGGATAATAGCACGTTACTAAACGAAGTAATGGCCAAAGCACAAATTTGGCTGAATGGAAACTACAACGAAGAAACAAAAAGCGAAATCAGGAGAATGATGAATTCGGACGATAAATCCGAATTGATTGAATCATTTTATCGTGATTTAGAATTTGGAACAGGTGGCTTACGTGGAATTATGGGTGCTGGAACAAATCGTATGAACATCTACACAGTCGGAGCTGCGACTCAGGGATTGAGCAACTATTTGAAAAGCCAATTTCCGCATGTCCCTCAAATTGGTGTAGTGATTGGTCACGATTGTCGTAACAACAGTCGTTTGTTCGCTGAAATTTCTGCTAACATTTTCTCTGCTAATGACATAAAAGTATATTTATTTGAAGACCTTCGCCCTACTCCTGAAGCATCGTTTGCTATTCGTCAGTTGGGTTGTCAAAGCGGTATTATTCTTACTGCATCTCACAACCCAAAAGAATACAACGGTTATAAAGCTTACTGGGATGATGGTGCGCAGATGATTGCACCTCACGATGAAAATGTAATTACCGAAGTAAATAAAATAGCCAGTGTTGATGATATTAAATTCGATGGGAATCCAGATTTAATTGAAATTATCGGTGAAGAAATTGATAATTTATTTATTGAAAATATAAAAAAATTATCATTGTCACCTGATTCCATCAAACGTAACAGTAATCTGAAAATCGTTTACACGCCAATTCATGGTACCGGAGTTAAATTAATCCCTCAGGCATTAAAGGAATACGGCTTTACCAATATTATTCCAGTTCCGGAACAAAACGTGGTTAGTGGAGATTTCCCTACCGTTGTATCTCCAAATCCAGAAGAACCTGCAGCTTTGGATATGGCCGTAAAAAAAGCAATGGAAACAGATGCAGATATTGTTATGGCTTCTGACCCTGATGCTGACCGTCTGGGAATCGCGGTAAAGAATGACAAAGGCGAATGGATTTTGGTAAATGGTAACCAAACGGCGCTTCTGTTTATCTATTACATTATTCGTCGCTGGAAAGAAGAAAACAAATTTAAAGGAAACGAATACATAGTAAAAACCATTGTTACTACTGAAATTATTAAACAAATTGCAGAACGAAATGGTGTGGAAATGTTTGACTGTTTTACCGGATTCAAATGGATTGCTGCCATTATTCGTGAAAACGAAGGTGTAAAACAATACATTGGCGGTGGTGAAGAAAGCTACGGTTTCCTTCCTGAAGAATTTGCCCGCGACAAAGATGCTGTTTCGTCGTGCGCAATGATGGCTGAAATTGCAGCCTGGGCTAAGGATAACGGCAAAACATTGTTCGAACTTTTGCAGGATATTTATCTGGAATATGGCTACGGAAAAGAAAAAGGTATTTCTGTAGTGCGTAAAGGAAAATCGGGTGCTGAAGAAATTGCACAAATGATGAAAGATTTCCGCAGTAATCCACCAAAAGAAATTGCAGGTTCGAAAGTCGTGATTATTAAAGATTACGACAGCCTGAAACAAACAAATGTTGCCGAAAATACGGTAGTTGATTTGGTAATGCCTACTACATCGAATGTAATCCAATATTTTACTGAAGATGGAACCAAGATCTCTGTTCGCCCTTCGGGTACTGAACCAAAGATTAAGTTCTATATAGAAGTTCGTGGTGAAATGAAGAGTCGCTCGGAATACGCTGCTGCTGATGCTGCTGCAAATGCAAAAGTTGAAGCCGTAAGAGCTTCGTTGGGCGTTTAATCAGATTTAAACTATAAAACAAAACGAGGCTGAATGCACTAACATTCAGCCTCGTTTTGTTTATGATAAAAAGGTATTAATATATCAGAACCTTACTCCTACTCTAAGATCGGCAAATTGAAAATGAATACGTTCTTTCACTCCCAACTTTGGAAAGGATGTATAACTGTATTGAACTTTGGCGAAATATTTTAGCTTTGCTTTTGCATTGAAATTATATCCGAACTCAAACTGTGTTTGATGACCCATTACGCCTCCGGGAGTGCCTTTCACGCTCAATGTGTTCAACAATAATCCATATCCTACAAAAGGTATAGCCGATTTATTTACTGCCAGTTCGTGCCTTACAGTCCAACCATAATTCAACAATGAAATGTCTTTCGATAAATTATTGTCAGCATATACAATGGTATAACCTATCGGTACAGACATATACACAGCAGGTCTTTTTTTATTCAATCCGCTAAGTTGCCAGGCATAATCAAGTAAAAAACCGGCACCATGTGTAGCTGAATTACCATTCAATGCATTTGCGTTGTCGATTACTGAAAAAATGTTCCGATATCCAAATTCAAAGCTATATTGTTTCGGAACTTTTGGAATGTTGATATATTTATGCAAACTATCAGTTTTGTAAAGCTTTGTGGAACCGGAAGTACCATCTACTTTAGTAGGAGTCTCTGCAAAAAGATTAAAAGAAAACACAAGAATTGCCAGTGTGGCAAGTATAATTTTTTTTGACATGTTTTTTTGGGGAATTTTTTTGATGAAAAATTTAAAAGCTTATTCTACAATAAACGATCAGGATTAATGATAACTAACCCTCTTTAAATTAAATTTATTAAATGATTATCCGCAAAGCATCCTAATCGAAAGACAAGATAATTTACGGTTGATTTTTATTGAAAACAGTTTAAAAACAATTAGTTTAATTGATTGATATTCATTATATTTATAGTCAAAATCAATAGAATATGAATATAC
>QKGU01000056.1 GCA_003250325.1 Paludibacter sp. | reverse complement strand
ACTTGCCCGCTTTGCAAAAGCAATGGGACATCCAATCAGAATCACCATCTTGCAATTTTTAGCATCAATGGACAGTTGCTATTTTGGAGATATCAACAACGAATTACCAATTGCCAAAGCCACCGTTTCTCAACATTTGAAAGAATTGAAGGACGCCGGACTTATTCAGGGAGAAATTGAAACTCCGAAAGTAAAATACTGCATAAACCGCGAAAACTGGGAAAAAGCCCAGGCTTATTTCAGTGCCTTTTTCTGTCAGATTATCGAGAAAAAAATCTGCTGCGATTAATTAAACAACATACAAAATTAATAAACCATGAACATTCAGGTATTAGGAACAGGCTGTCCGAAGTGCAAAGCACTTGAAAATGCCACCCGCGAAGCAATCACAAAAAGTGGAATTGACGCTACTGTAACGAAAATAGACAACATTAATGAAATATACTATGACTACGCCCGCGCTTGTTATTGATGGAAAAGTAGTGGTAAAAGGACGAATTCCTTCTCAAAACGAATTACTTGAAATCATAACTAAATAACAGAGATTATGAAACGACTATTGTCAATTGCAATTTTATTAGGTGTGATTTTGACCGGATTTGCCGCCACAAAAATTGAAGTGTACTATTTTCATTACACAAGAAGATGTGTTACCTGTCAGGCTGTAGAAACAGAATCACAAAAAATAATTTCGGCACTTTATGCAAAGGAATTGAAAGAGGGAAAAATCAAATTCACCTCGGTAAATCTTGATGAAAAGAGTAACAATGCGCTTGCAGATAAATGCAAAGCTGAAGGACAGGCACTTTTGGTAATGAACGGGAAAAACAGAATTGATTTGACCGACGAAGGTTTTATGTATGCCACCACCAAACAGTAAAGATTAATGATGTAATGATGAGTTGATGTGACAATGTGTTAATTAAAGATAGGAAGATTAAAAAATTGACAGGTTGATAAAAGCCATTGTAAAATTCTATTGTAAAATTCTATTGTAAATAAATCACTTAAGTTCGCAATCGAAACAGATAAATAAAATTATCACATTATCTTATCGTCTAATCTTCAAATCAACTCATCATCACATTATCAAATTATCAAATTATCAAATTGACCATAAATGGACTTTCTGCAAAGTATTTTAGAAAATTCTCAATATTCATTTCTGACGGCTTTCGCGTTAGGCTTAATGACTGCGATTAGTCCCTGTCCTTTGGCCACTAACATTTCGGCTATTGGATTTATTAGTCGCGACATAGAAAACAGAAAAAAGGTTTTCTATAACGGACTGGTTTACACTCTGGGACGAGCCGTTAGTTATAGCGGATTGGCGGTGCTTATCTTTTTTGGCACAAGCAAAATGTCGATTTCGAGACTTTTTCAGGGTTGGGGAGAAAAATTAATTGGTCCGATTCTAATAATTGTCGGATTATTGATGCTGGATTTTATTAAAATCAATTTACCCGGATTTACAAAACTAACGGAAAAAATTGGAGAAAATGGCAAAAGAAGTTATCTGAATACATTTTTGCTTGGGGTAATTTTTGCTCTTGCCTTTTGCCCATACAGCGCGGTGCTTTATTTTGCAATGCTCATCCCCATTACAGTAACAAGCGTAACCGGACTTTACCTGCCGTTCATTTACGCTCTTGCCACCGGATTGCCGGTCATTTTATTTGCCTGGCTACTGGCTTTCGCCATGGGTAGTGTAAGCAAGATATACGATCGGGTTAAAAGTTTTGAATTGTGGTTCAGACGAGTGGTTTCCGTCGTTTTTATTATTGTGGGAATTTATTACCTTTTTATTTCATTTTAAAGGGACTAATCAGATTTAGTGATTATTTATGGACTTGTTATTAACAAAAAAATATAGGCTTTGGTATGTGGCTGCATTGCTTCTTCTTTGGTCTGTCATATATCATTTTCTACAACCAATTACCGACTGGCTGACAGACGATGTGTTAAGTTTGACTAAAGGGAATCATTTTACCGAAGCTTTCAGATTTTTTATTTTCGAAGTTCCAAAAGTCATGTTGCTTTTGGTGCTGATCATTTTTCTGGTGGGCATTGTCAGGAGTTTTTTCACTGCCGAACGAACTCGAAAAGCACTCGAAGGGAAGAAAACATTTACTGGCAATATAATGGCTGCGACACTCGGAATTGTAACTCCGTTCTGTTCCTGCTCGGCCATTCCTCTATTTCTAGGATTCGTTGAATCCGGAATTCCGCTCGGTGTCACGTTGTCTTTTCTTATTGCGGCACCTATGATAAACGAAGTTGCTGTAATATTGCTTTACGGACTTTTCGGTTGGCAAACAGCACTCATTTATGTTTTTACAGGACTTTTGGTTGCCATTATTGCAGGTTGGATTATCGGACGACTTAAACTTGAAAAATGGGTGGAACCATGGGTTTACGAGATACAAAGTGGCGAGCAGGATGCCGATAGCGAAAAACTGACTTTCGAAACAAGAATAAAAATGGGCTTCGAAGCTGTGAAAGAAATTATTGGAAAAGTGTGGCTATACGTTATTCTGGGTATTGCCGTCGGAGCGTTTGCTCACGGTTATGTGCCTGAAGATTTCATGGCTGCACTAATGGGAAAATCGGCCTGGTATTCGGTTCCACTTTCAATTCTTATCGGAATTCCGTTGTATTCAAATGCTGCCGGTATCGTCCCCATTGTTTCCGTGTTGATCGAGAAAGGAGCTTCCTTGGGTACGGCACTAGCTTTTATGATGTCAGTCATCGGACTGTCGCTACCAGAAATGGTAATTTTACGAAAAGTACTGAAACTCCCGATGATTTTTACTTTTATCGGTGTTGTAGGACTAGGCATTCTCATTGCTGGATATTTATTTAATTTTATTTTTTAAGCTAATATGAAAGTATTAATTCTTTGTACCGGAAATTCGTGCCGCAGCCAAATGGCGCACGGTTTTCTTCAATCCTTTGATTCTAAAATTACAGTTTGCTCGGCAGGTACACAAGCTAGTGGAAAACTCAACGAAAAAGCCGTAAAAGTTATGGCCGAAGCAGGCATTGATATCAGTCAGCACACTTCCGATTCTGTGGATAAATACCTTGGAGAAGAATGGGACTATGTGATTACCGTTTGCGGTGGAGCTAACGAATCTTGCCCGGCGTTTATCGGCAAAGTAAAACATCGCCTTCATATTGGGTTCGACGATCCGAGCCATACTGTTGGCACTGACGAATTTATCTGGAGCGAGTTCGTTCGCGTTCGCGATGAAATTAAAGACGGTTTTTATAAATTTTATGTAGAACAAATCAAGCCTCAATTATGATGTGATGATGTGTTGATATTTGATGTGTTGATATTTGATGTGATGATGTGTTGATGTGATAATGTGAAAATTAAAAAAAAAGAATGAAAACACGTTTAAAATTTCTGGATCGTTACCTAACGTTATGGATTTTTCTGACCATGTTCGCAGGAATTTTCATGGGTTGGTATTATCCGGCTGTATCAGAGTTCTGGAATCAGTTTTCTTCAGGAGCAACAAATATTCCTATTGCCATTGGATTGATTATCATGATGTACCCACCGTTGGCGAAAGTCAGATACGAAGAGTTGGGTGATGTATTCAGAAACACCAAAATTCTGGGTTTATCATTAGTTCAAAACTGGATTATCGGTCCGGTACTCATGTTTTTGCTGGCTATCGTTTTTCTCCGGTTCAACATCGATTATATGTACGGGCTTATCCTTATCGGACTTGCCCGATGCATTGCAATGGTGATCGTTTGGAATGATTTGGCAAAAGGTGACCGTCAGTATGCAGCAGGCTTGGTGGCGTTCAATTCGTTGTTTCAGGTTTTACTATTCTCAGTATATGCGTATGTTTTTATTGCGGTATTGCCGGGTTGGTTTGGTCTACCTGTAAACGATTCTGTATCGCAAATCACTATGTCCGAGATTGTAAAAAGCGTGTTTATTTATCTTGGCATTCCTATGTTGGCTGGTTTCCTTACCCGATTTATTTTGATCCGTGTAAAAAACAAAACCTGGTACGAAACGAAGTTTGCTCCGAAAATATCTCCACTGACTTTAATTGCGTTACTTTTCACAATTGTTGTTATGTTTTCGTTAAAAGGTGAGCATATTGTGAAAATTCCGTTGGATGTAGTACGAATTGCGATTCCTTTAGTGATCTATTTTGTGGTTATGTTTGTTTTCTCATTTGTTATGAGTAAGAAAATGGGAGCAAATTACGAACAATCGACCACTCTTTCGTTTACGGCAGCAAGCAATAATTTTGAATTGGCTATTGCAGTTGCCATTGCTATTTTCGGAATTAATTCGGGAGAAGCACTTACGGCTGTTATCGGGCCATTGGTTGAAGTTCCGGTTATGATTGGTTTGGTAAATGTTGCTTTCTTTTTTAAAAAGAAAATGTTTCAACGTGTAAATTAACCAATTATGACAACAGAAAATGAAAACAAATCGCTTCTTGAGCAATATAAAGAGTTGAGCCGGAATAGTTTGGTTCGCGTTCAGTATTCGTGTTGTGGCAATTCCACCGATGTTGACGAACCTGAATACATTCCGATTGTTCCGGAAAATCTGGTTTTATCAACTAATGTAACTTACAGATCAGCCAACGAAGAGGATGTGGAAGCTATACTAAAATTGCTAAAAACAAATAGCCTCCCAATAAGTGATTTAAGTATCGGACATAGAATATTTTTAGTCGCCGCTGCGGAGAGCGAAGTTATCGGTTGTGTAGCAGTAGAAATTTACGGCAAACACGGTTTGCTTCGATCATTGGCAGTAAATTCCAATTTTAGAAGCAAAGGGATTGGCAACAACTTAGTTGCCGAAGCAGAGAAATGGGCTATTGACAACGGAATTAAATTCCTTTATTTGTTGACTACAACTGCTGCAAAATTTTTCGCCAAAATAGTCAGTTGGAAAGAAACAGATCGAATGACAGTTCCAAATGAAGTGGCACAATCGACCGAATTTGCATCAATATGCCCTTCTTCAGCAACTTGTATGTTGAAAGAATTGCACTAATTTTCCACTTTCGAATGGATATTAAATGATAAAAAACAGCCATTAGCAGGATAAACCTTCTAATGACCGTTTTCAATTTAATTATTATGTTGTAAAACTTACAACCATTTTCAAGAGTCGACTAAGTAAAAAGCCGATTAATCTTTATAATCTTCCCATTTTGTACTAAGCATACTACCTGTTTTGATAAACTCGCGGTGCATACCAAAACAAGCAGACAAGCTTTGTGGTGTATGGCAACATCCGGTAAGTTCCAAATATTCGCGAAGCATTTCTTTATATTCAGGAGCCACACAGTTATCAATGATTTCGTGTGCTCTTTGTATTGGTGATTTTCCACGCAAATCGGCAACTCCATATTCAGTAATGATAATATTTACTGAGTGTTCGTTTTGGTCAACGTGACTAACCATCGGTACAATCGAACTTATTTTTCCTCCTTTGGCTGTTGATGGAGTCGTAAAGATAGAAATATATGCACTGCGGGTAAAGTCGGCAGAGCCACCAATACCGTTCATCATTTTCGATCCCATCACGTGCGTACTGTTTACATTACCGAAAATATCGGCCTCCAAAGCAGTGTTGATGGTAATCAGACCTAAACGACGTGCCAACTCAGGACTGTTTGACAATTCCTGTGGACGAAGCACCAGTTTATCGCGGAAGAATTCCAAATCCTCATAAATCTCTTTCAACACAGGAGTTGTAATCGTCAACGAACAACCACTGGCAAATTTGATTTTTCCACTTTTAAGCAATCCGATTACTGAATCCTGAATAACTTCAGTGTACATTTCGAAATTTGGTATATCCGGATTTGTTCCTAACGAAGCCATTACTGCATTAGCAATATTCCCTACTCCAGATTGTATTGGAAGGAATTCACTTGGAACACGACCCGATTTTATTTCGTTCGCCAAGAAATTAGCTACATTTTGACCGATTTTATCTGTTACCTCATCGGTTGGAGAAAATCCGCCCACTTCGTCATTTCTCCATGTTTCTACCACGCAAAGAATTTTTTTAGGATCAACCTGAAGATAAGTTGTTCCCATACGATCGGATGGAGTAAGTAAACTCAACGGTAAACGGTGAGGAGGATCTTTAGGTTCAAAAATATCATGGAAACCGTTCAGCTCTTTCGGATGATTATGATTCCATTCCAAAATAATATGATCGGCCAATCCGGCTACAGTTGGAGAAATACCAACACCGGTTGTCAGATACAATTTTCCATCTTCTGTAAAATCGCAAACTTCAAGAATTGCGAATTTAGGTTTTGGCATAAAACCGAAACGTAAATGTGAAGCCAAAGAAGAAAGGTGCATATCAAAATAAGGAGCGCGTTCCGAATTTAATGCATTACGTAAATCTTTGTTCGACTGGTAAGGTGTGCGGAACAAAATCGCATTAGCACGAGCCAAAGCTCCGTCAAGAGAATCGCCGGTAGAAGCACCAGTATACATACCAATTTTGAATTCTTTGTCTTCCGCGTGAAATGCTTCGGCGCGTTTCGCAATAGCTGTCGGAACTTCTTTAGGACAGCCGGCAGGGGTAAAACCACTAAATCCGATGATATCACCATCGTTTACATAGCTTGCTGCCTCTTCAGCAGTTACAAATTTAAAAACATCTTTGAGCATAACTATATTTGATAATTTTTATATTATATTACAAACAACACACTTTAAATCAAACAGTTAAAAACACTAAATTTGATTAGAATCTCCAATTTGATTTCGGGCACAAAATTACCAAATAAATTTTGAAAAACCTTGAAAACAAAACACTAATTACTGAAATATTTCCTTATTCATTTCATAGTTTTTTTTGTTTTTAATTATCATTATCCAAAACAAACGAATCGGCTTATTTTAACAATCTAAACTATCTATCCTACAATCTTCATTTGAACCTCTAATGAATAAGATCAATAAAAATATTAGAATCACATCCTTATTATTCCTAAAAAATTAATTTCTTTTTCTTTATTGTCAAAAAAAATAGTGATATTTGCAATTACTAAAACTCGTATAATTATACAATATACTGCACTAAAAATTAAAAACACAACAATACATTACACTTATGAACACAAACGATATTCGCCAACTTGAGCCTAAAGCTATTTGGCAAAACTTTTACGATCTTACCAGAATCCCACGTCCATCGCACAAAAAAGAAGAAATCGGAGCTTTTCTCGAAAGTTTTGGAAAATCGCTTGGATTGGAAACTCTAAGAGATGAAATTGGAAATATCCTGATTCGCAAGCCTGCGACTCCAGGAATGGAGAACCGCAAAGCCGTGGTATTACAAGCACACATGGACATGGTTCCTCAAAAAAACAGCAACGTTTCGCACGATTTCCAGAAAGATCCTATCGATGCTTATATAGATGGCGATTGGGTGACCGCCCACGACACCACACTCGGAGCCGATAATGGAATTGGGCTTGCTGCGGCAATGTCTATCATGCAATCGACCAATATTCCTCACCCAGCAGTAGAAATGTTTATCACCGTTGACGAAGAAACCGGCATGTTCGGTGCTTTCGGGTTGCAACCAAATTTCCTGAAAGGTGATATTCTTATTAATATGGACTCGGAAGACGAAGGAGAACTTTATGTTGGATGTGCCGGAGGTATTGATGCCGATGTCACTTTCCGTTACAAAGAAGTGGAAGTTCCCGAAGGCGATGTAGCACTGAAAGTTTCTCTTACCGGATTAAAAGGCGGTCACTCCGGTGTTGACATTCACTTGCAACGTGCCAATGCCAACAAATTAATGTTCCGTTTTTTGAAAGATGCAGTAGCAGACGAAGAAGCCCGTTTGGCAAGTATTGATGGGGGAAGTTTGCGCAATGCCATTCCTCGGGAAGCTTTTGCGGTGATTACAGTTCCCGCCGAGGGAGTGGACGATATGATTGAATACGTTCAGGAATGCGAAGAGTTATTTATTGAAGAATACAAAGGTGTGGAAGATAAAATATCGTTTACTGTTGAACAAGTCGAATTACCATCCGGTTTGCTTCCTGAAGAAGTGCAAGATGATTTGATCAATGGCGTGACTGCATGTCCCAACGGTGTTTATCGCTTTATTCCTGAATTGCCAACCGTTGTTGAAACTTCGAATAATCTGGCAATTATTCATTCGGATAGAAGTTCAGTTTCGGTACGCTGTCTAATGCGTAGTTCGGTAGAATCTCGCAAAGAAGAAATAGCTTCGATGGTGGAAAGTGCATTCCTTCTTGCCGGAGCAAAAGTAGAACTGAAAGGTGGTTATCCGGGTTGGAAACCAAATCTCGAATCACCGATCCTGAAAACAATGACCAGCGTTTACGAAAACAAATACGGTAAGACTCCAAAAGTGATGATTATCCATGCCGGATTGGAATGCGGCATCCTTGGAACTCATTATCCAAACATGGACATGATCTCGTTTGGACCAACCATTCGTTACCCACATTCGCCGGACGAAAAAGTAAATATCGCAACCGTACAAATGTTCTGGGATTATTTGCTGGCAACACTGGAAAATATTCCTGTAAAATAAATCGCGAAATATAAATTAATCACCAAACAGTAAGATTCAAAATATTGGATCTTACTGTTTCTAATTATAAATAAAAATTATGATTATCCGCAAAGCATCCTAATCGAAAGACAAGATAATTTACGGTTGATTTTTATTGAAAACAGTTTAAAAACAATTAGTTTAATTGATTGATATTCATTATATTTATAGTCAAAATCAATAGAATATGAATAT
>QKGU01000264.1 GCA_003250325.1 Paludibacter sp. | reverse complement strand
CGTGAAAGAATAGAAATGCTATTGGATGAAGGTAGTTTTGAAGAATTGGACATGTTTGTGACGCATCGTTGCAATAATTTCGGACTTGAAAACGAAAAGTATCTGGGCGATGGGGTTATTACCGGCCACGGAACTATCGATGGAAGAATCGTATATGTATTTGCTCAGGATTTTACTGTTTTCGGAGGATCATTATCGGAAACAATGGCTCTAAAAATTTGTAAAATCATGGATATGGCAATGAAAATGGGCTGTCCTGTTATTGGAGTTAACGATTCAGGAGGTGCTCGCATTCAGGAAGGTGTTACATCATTAGCCGGTTATGCCGAAATTTTCGAACGCAACATTCTTGCTTCGGGTGTTATCCCTCAAATTTCTGCCATTTTCGGACCTTGTGCCGGTGGCGCTGTATATTCTCCTGCACTTACCGATTTCATTTTGATGACTGAAAACAATTCTTACATGTTTGTTACTGGTACTAAAGTAGTTAAGTCGGTTACAGGAGAAGACATCTCGACCGAAGATCTTGGTGGTGCCGATGTACATGCAGGAAAATCGGGTGTGGCTCATTTTAAAGTTGATACTGAAGAAGAAGGCACACTTTTAATACGTAAATTATTGAGTTACTTACCACAAAATAACTTAGAAGAAGCTCCCCTGGGAAGTTTCTCCGACCCTATCGACCGCTTGGAAGATTCATTAAATTCCATTATTCCTGATAATCCCAATTTACCTTATGACATGAGAGATGTAATTCATGCCATAGTAGATAATGAGGAATTTTTGGAAGTTCACCGTCATTATGCTCGTAATATAATTGTCGGATTTGCACGTTTTAATGGCATTTCTACAGGTATCATTGCAAACCAACCCAATTTTTTAGCGGGTGTTCTCGACTGCGATTCATCTCGTAAAGCAGCTCGTTTTGTTCGTTTCTGCGATGCATTCAATATCCCAATTCTTACATTGGTCGATGTTCCCGGATTCTTGCCAGGATCTGGTCAGGAATATTCAGGAATTATTGTTCATGGTGCAAAATTGATGTTTGCATACGGCGAAGCAACTGTACCTAAAGTTACAGTAACCCTTCGTAAATCGTATGGAGGAGCACATGATGTGATGAGTTGCAAACAATTGCGTGGTGACTTCAATTACGCCTGGCCAACTGCAGAAATCGCTGTAATGGGTGCTGCAGGAGCTATTGAAGTTTTGGAAGGTCGCTCGATTGCAGCAATTACTGATCCGGAAGAAAAAATCAAGTTTGTTGACGAAAAAATTAATGAATACAAAGATAAATTTGCAAATCCTTATCAAGCAGCTTCATACGGATATATCGATGACGTAATTGAACCACGTAATACACGTTTCCGTGTGATACGTGCATTTCAGGCATTGCAAACCAAAAAAGTTGTGAACCCATTAAAGAAACATAATAATATTCCTCTGTAATATGATAATACTTAAAATAAATTCTTGGGCAGAATTGCTTTTTGGTGCGGCAATAGGAATTTCTGTTGTTTTTATTGCTTTGGCAATTCTCGTGATACTTTTTGAGATTGTACAAAAAATAATGATTGGACAATCGAAGAAAAAACAGAGAAAAGCCGGTAAGAAAAGTGATGAGATTGTTGATACCTCAGCGAATGCAAATGAAATAGTTGCTATTTCGGCAGCTATACATCTATTCTTTAATGAAACTCATGATAAAGAAAGTAATGTTATCACTATTAAGCAAATAGAGAAACGTTACTCACCATGGAATTCTAAAATTTACGGACTTAACAACACATTGCACAGATAATGAAAAAATTTGATTTTAATATAAATGGCGACGATTATAATGTACATATTAAATCGTTAGAAGGAGATACAATTGAACTGGAAGTTAACGGAACTCCATACTCGGTAAAAATTAAACAGGAAATAAAAACAACTAAAACACCTATTCTGGTACGTAAGGATTCGCAAAGCAAAAGTGCGGATAAACGTGTGGTTGAAAATATGACTCCGGTTTCAAGCGGCGTTAAACCAAGTTCCAAAACGATTAAATCACCACTTCCGGGAAGTATACTTAAAGTGCTTGTATCAGAAGGTGCTTCCTTTAAGGAAGGCGATGTATTAATGATCATGGAATCCATGAAAATGGAAAATAATATACTTGCGGAACGTAGTGGTAAAGTGTTGAAAGTTTGTGCACCTGCTGGAACTGCCGTATTGCAGGATGAAGTATTATTTGAAGTTGAATAAAGCAATAAGCTTATGAGAGATTTAAAATATAAAATAGGCTTATTGCTAATTCTTATTGGTTTATTTATGCCAATAAGTATGTTTGCTCAGGACGGAGGTATTTCAGGATCACTTATTCTGGATAGTCTACAAAAATTCTGGAATAATACCAGTTTTGCGAATTTTGAGTACAAATATCTTGTTATGATATTTGTAGGACTTGTATTTATCTATCTTGGTATCGCTAAAAACTGGGAACCTTTGTTGCTGGTTCCTATTGGTTTTGGTATTTTGGTAGGTAATGTACCTTTTACCGAAGGATATAAAATTGGAATTTACGAACCCGGGTCAGTTTTAAGTATTTTATACAGTGGTGTAATCTCCGGTTGGTATCCTCCATTGATCTTTTTAGGCATTGGAGCCATGACCGACTTTTCAACACTTATTGCAAATCCTAAATTGTTACTTTTAGGTGCAGCAGCTCAGGTTGGTATTTTTGCAACTTTCATTGGGGCTTACGCTATTGGATTTACTCCTGAACAGTGTGGTGCAATCGGTATCATTGGTGGTGCTGATGGTCCAACGGCTATCTTCCTCTCGTCGCGTCTTGCTCCTGAATTAATGGGTGCAATTGCCGTGGCTGCTTATTCTTATATGGCTTTGGTACCGGTTATTCAACCACCTGTAATGAAATTATTGACCAATAAAAAAGAACGTGTGATCAGAATGAAACCTCCCCGTCAGGTTTCCCGTTTCGAAAAGATCGCGTTCCCGATAATTGGTTTGCTGTTGACTACTT
The DNA here is from genome assembly GCA_003250325.1 of Paludibacter sp. Lineage (GTDB taxonomy): Bacteria > Bacteroidota > Bacteroidia > Bacteroidales > Paludibacteraceae > Paludibacter. Next base: position 7,898 of record QKGU01000264.1, on the reverse strand, counting down.
TTATTTCGCCAAGTGCCATGCCGTTGTTAGGAATGCTATTCTTCGGTAATTTATTAAAAGAATCAGGCGTAACAGAGCGACTTGCCGAAACGGCACGTTTTGCATTGATTAATACGATTACTATTCTTTTAGGATTAACGGTGGGTGCTTCAACGCAAGCTGATAGGTTCCTTACAGTGGATTCGCTTCTGATTTTTGGCTTAGGTGCTGCATCATTCGTGGTGGCAACAGCCAGCGGTGTTCTTTTTGCCAAAATCATGAATTTATTCCTGAAAGAAGGTAACAAAATAAATCCGTTAATTGGATCTGCAGGTGTATCAGCAGTGCCTGACTCTGCTCGTGTGTCACAAGAAGTTGGTTTACATTATGATAAAACAAACCACCTACTAATGCATGCAATGGCGCCAAATGTCGCCGGAGTAATCGGTTCTGCAGTTGCTGCCGGTATTTTATTAAGTATGCTTTCTTAATTTTGAAATTCAAAATCACGTCTTTGAAAGTCTGTTGGAATTATCCAATGGACTTTCTTTTTTCCTTACTTTTATGTTAGTTCGGTTATTTTCAAACGACATTTTTGTGAGAAATTATTTATCCATAAATAATTATATTGTTGTATAACAAATATTTATATTTAGGCATAATGATTGAATTGCGATAAAAAAAGAAAATTATGGAAGAGGAAATAAAAGAGCTCGAAAAAGCTGTGAGCAAAGCGCGTTTCACACTTTCACAAAAAGCAGGTGAATTGCATGATTTAATTGAAGACAGATTACCAGCAGATTATACCGACATACCAGCATATGCCGAAGCTGCTTACCGTGCTTGCGAAAAATGGGCTGAATTAAATAATAGGCTTACTGAACTGAAACAGTAAACTGTCCTAAAAACTTAGAAAAAAATCTTTGGGGTAAAGTTCATTCATCAGTTAATAATTTAATGTTAATTAGACAGTTATTATTGTAATGTAATCGTCATTGCAGGTAATACCATTTCCCATTTTGTTGGATTATTTTGATCCAAATCAGCAGCACCAAAAGCACCATCGCCACTTTTATCTTCAAACCGCCAGCAATTATTTACATTAAAATCAATAATTAATTTTGTTCCATTGTTATCAACAAATTTGAAATCAACCATGGTTTTATAAATTGGGTGTGGCGCATTACTCATAAACTCAACATCACCAAATGGCCCATAATTTTGTGCGTTTTTACCGGCAAAGTCATACCAATTCGTTCCATTACCCGCAAAAGTATAAGCACTAGCACGTGGAGTAACTGGATCCATATTAGGCATTTGACCTTCGCCAAGCAACCATCCAATTTCAACATTATCATTTATCTGAGTCATATCGCCGGGTTGATGCAATCCTCCTTCATTTTCTGCATCATCTGATAAATAAATTCGGATATTTCTTCTTTCAATTCCTCTTTGAGTGGTAGCAATGGGTAAATTCATTTGCAAATAATAAATTTCCAGTTCAATTCCATTGTAATCGCCATCAGGAATAGTTTGGTTGGTTAACAATGAGTGAACTGTGGTATTATCCATAAAATCAAAAACAAGAGATGAAGCCAGATTAAATGAGTTAAAAAGAATAACATCATTTGTTGAATTTGCACCTTTTAATGTTACGCTTTTGAGCGCAACATTATAACTCTCGGGAGTTTGATAAGTCATTGCCGAAGCCACTTTTTGTCTGTTTACAGAAGATTTAGCAGCATTGAAACTTACTTTAAGTCCAACATCTTCAATTTTTTTTAGACTAACAGTATCAGTACATCCTATGAATGATAACATTGTCAAAAATGATAGAACAACAACATATTTTTTCATATTTTTCAATTAAAAGATTAGATTTAAATATTTATTACAAACAAAAGTAATAAATGTATTACGAATAATCAAATAGCCAATAATATGAATATCTAATTGTTTTTTCTGGCTCATTGTAAATTGTTTTAATTATTTTTGCATATCACAAATCCTAAATTTTATACTCCTGAATGGAAAATACTTCTCCATACTACCAACTTGCTCACGACTTTAGTTTGTTTACAAATCGGTCAATATTCCTTACTGGTAAAGCAGGAACAGGCAAAACAACTTTCCTTCACAGCTTAAAAGCTGAAACAAAAAAGCAAATGGCAATAGTTGCTCCCACCGGAGTAGCTGCTATAAACGCGGGCGGAACAACCATACACTCATTTTTTCAATTACCTTTCACTCCTTTTGTGCCTACAGTGCAGGGGAAAAAAGATCTTGTCGAAAAAATTAAAATGACGAGCTTCAGGCGAAAAGTGTTGCAGGAACTTGAATTATTGGTAATTGATGAAATAAGTATGGTAAGAGCCGATGTGCTCGATGCTGTTGATACCATTTTAAAACACTTCCGTTATAGAAATAACGAACCATTTGGTGGTGTGCAGGTCATTTTTATTGGCGATATGTTCCAGTTGTCACCCGTAGCTATCGAAAATGAATGGCGCTTGCTTTCAGGATTTTACAAAAGTCCTTATTTCTTTCATAGTCAGGTTATTTCGCAACAGCCTCCCGTTCATATCGAATTCGATAAGATATTCCGACAAACGAATGCTGATTTTATATCGTTGTTGAACGAAATTCGAAACAATCGTTTATCTGAAGAAGGTTTAAAGCTCCTTCAAAGTCGTTATAACCCGACATTTATTCCTGCAAAAGAAGACACTTATATCACATTAACCACTCATAATTATAAGGCTGACAAAACTAATTCCGACGAACTTTCAAAGCTTAATGGGAAAATTTATCGCTTTCAGGCAGGCATAAAAGGAGATTTTCCGGAAAAAAGTTATCCGACTGAAAAAGAGTTAGTTTTGAAAATTGGTGCAAAGGTTATGTTTATCAAGAATGATACTCAAACTGTTCGGCGTTTCTTCAATGGTAAAATTGGAATTATTGAAGATATTGAAGAAAATACGATTTTCATTAAATGTTCAGGAGACAATGAAATCATTGAGCTGGAAAGAATGGTTTGGGAGAATGTACGTTATTCCACTAACGATAAAACAAAACAGATCGAAGAAGAAACCATTGGAACTTTTGAACAATATCCCTTGAGGTTGGCCTGGGCAATTACTATTCATAAAAGTCAGGGACTTACCTTCGAAAAAGCAATCATCGATGCGGAAGACGCTTTCAGTCCCGGGCAAGTGTATGTGGCTCTCAGCCGTTGTCGGTCTTTGGAAGGTATGGTTTTGTGGAGCAAAATAAACCCGAACAGCATAGAAAATGATAGACAAATAGTTGAACATGAGCAAAGAAAACTACCTGCTCTTGAGTTGGAAAAAATATTAAACGAAGCCAGAAACGAATTCCGAATGATTGTTTTAAATCAATTATTCGATTTTAAAGTTGCTATTGGATTTATTTCACGTTTGATCCGTGAAGTAAAAGAAGTCGAAAGTTCGTTCAACGAAGAAACTCAGGAATATCTGCAAAGTATTTTCAAGCAAATTGAAAATATACAAAATATAGCCATAAAATTCCAACACCAGGTACAAAATATACTCATAAATCAACCCGTAAATGAAGATTATTTAAGCGAAAGATTGACGGCTGCAATGGATTTTTTCAAAGTAAAGGTGGAGCAACTCATGGAGACATTGAAACAATCTCCCGCTGTGACTGACAGTCGCGAAAATGGTAAGAACTACGATGAACAAATCGGTTTGATTTTTGGATTTCTTGCTCAGAAACTGCATATTTTTAAAGAGTTGAAACAGCCATTTATAGTAGAAGATTATTTTTTATTGAAAAATACGTTTTTGCTACCTGCATTTAGCGTAAATAGCTATGCTAAAACAACTTCAGCTAAAGCCATTGAAACGCGAAACCAAAAGCTGTATTATAAGCTAATGGCACTTCGCAACAAAATATGCGAACCGGATGACTTGCCTATTTACATTGTAGCAGGTAGTAAAACACTTTTGGAAATGTCCAACTATTTACCGCAAAACGAAGAAGATTTGCTTCGAATATCGGGTTTTGGTCCGGCAAAAGTGCTAAAATATGGTTCACTATTTTTGGAAGTAATTCAACAATATTGCGAGGAAAACAACCTAACTTCATTAATGGATGAAAAAGAAAGGCCTAAAGAGAAAAAGGCGAAACGACAGGTTGGCGAAACATATAAAACTTCACTCGAAATGTATAAACAGGGTAAAACAATTGATGAAATTGCTTTCTCAAGGAATCTGGCCAAAACAACTATTATTTCTCATTTGGAACGTTATATAATATCCGGTGAACTGAACATTGATGAATTTGTTTCATCGGAGAACAGAGAAAAGGCGGTCAAAATGATTCGGGAAAAGTCGGAAATTGATTCAACTTACGAGCTGTTGAGTTCTTTTATGACATACACCGAAGTAAAAATGTATATGGCCTGGTTGAGAGGAGAAAAAAACAAGAATTGAAAATTTTCAACATTATGTCTCCATTATTAGTTTTCGGAATACTAACAGCAATCATCATTCTTATATCGTGGCGTACATTATTCGACGTAAAGACGCACGGTTTCTATCGCTTTTTTGCATGGATAGGCATGACATGGATTTTTTCGGTAAACTATAAATTCTGGTTTGTTCAGCCATTTTCAATAACTCAAATCATTTCATGGATTTTACTTGTTTATTCTGCTTATCTCGTTATTTTTGGTATAATTCTGATCCTGATAAAAGGAAAACCAAGCAATAAAAGGGACGAAAAGAATTTGTTTGGATTTGAAAAAACAACAGAACTCGTGAACTCGTCGAAACAGGAGTTTTTAAGCATATTCGCCATCCGCTTTATGCATCGCTCATTTTTGTAAATTGGGCGATATTACTGAAAAATCCTGATTTTTACCTGATTATTATTGCAATCGTTGTCACAGTATTGCTGTATGTCACCTCAAAATTTGATGAAAAAGAATGTATTCGCTATTTTGGAGATAAATACAGTGAATATATGAAACGAACAAAAATGTTTATCCCTTATGTGTTTTAATTTATATATAATTGATTATGATTAGATTGTTACAAATTCCTGTAATGGGTTGGAAATTTCTTCAACTAAGTGAAAGCGTTGAAAATGTTGCCAATATCTGGTTTAAAATTTTATTATTCACGATAATTTTCACTTTTATCATTAGTGAGCTCACCAAAAACTACAGTCAGGTTGATAAAATATGGAGTATCCTGCCAATAGTTTATAGTTTTGTGATACTTGTCAATTTTTCAACATCGGCTCGCATCGTGCTAATGACAACGCTTGTCACCGTATGGGGAATTCGTTTAAGTTACAATTTTTACAGAAAAGGAGGTTATAACATGCTGATTTGGAAAGGCGAAGAAGATTATCGTTGGAGTATCTTACGCCAACAACCGCTATTAAAAGGTATACGATTTTCAATCTTTAATCTGCTTTTCATTTCTGTTTATCAATTGGCATTGATCACATTTTTTTGTACTCCACTCCTACTCGCAGCCAATTATACTGATGTTCCGTTGAATATACTTGATTACATTGCTTCACTTTTTATGTTGGTTTTTATCTCTATCGAAACTCTATCGGACAATCAGTTATACAGTTTTCATCAGCAAAAACAAAAGAAAATTCCACAATCAGGTCAGTTTTCTGTTTCTTTAGAAAAAGGATTTATGCAGGAAGGATTTTGGAAATATGTCCGCCATCCAAATTTTATTTCAGAGCAATTAATCTGGGTTTCGTTCTACTTTTTCGGAGTGGCAGCTTCGGGAGAATGGCTCAACTGGACAGTTGGAGGAGCCATTCTTTTAGTTTTACTGTTTCAAGGGAGCGCTGCTTTTACCGAAAGTATCAGTTCAAAAAAGTATCCGGAATACATTCAATATAAGGCAGTTGTTCCCAAATTTTTCCCATTCGTATTTAGATCTGATAAAGCTAAAGATTAGCGTTTGACAGCTTTATTCAATTTTATAATAGTTGGAACCATTATCTTGCCTCATGCAGATAATGGTTCCTTTTTTATAGATATTATTGTCAGTTTTAAGTTTCTGAATGTTGTATATTATCAATAATTTATTTTTTCAAAACAAACTTAATAGAATTTATCAATAATGCGATATATCTTTTTTACAAAACATAAACTTCAAATCATGCGTTAGTAGCTCTAAAGAACTAAAAAATATTACAAAATTTAAAATTATAACGATCATGAAATTTGAATTGCCAAAATTACCTTACGAAACCAATGCACTTGAACCAGTAATCGGACAACAGACAGTAGAATTGCATTATGGAAAACATTTTCAGGCTTACATCAATAATTTAAATAACTTGATTCCCGGAACAAAATTTGAAAACATGGACTTGGTTGACATTGTGAAAGAAAGTGATGGTCCATTGTTTAATAATGCGGGACAGGCGTTGAATCACAATATTTACTTTCTTTCGTTTTCGCCCAATGGTGGTGGTGAACCAGCGGGAGAACTAGCTGAAGCAATTAAACAGGGCTTTGGAGATTTTGAAAACTTCAAAAAGGAGTTTAATGCTGCAGCTACTTCTTTATTCGGATCAGGTTGGGCATGGCTGGCCAAAGATGATGCAGGAAAGTTGTCGATTGTAAAAGAAGCAAATGGCGGAAATCCGGTTACAAAAGGGCTTGTGCCTTTGTTAGGATTTGATGTTTGGGAGCATGCATATTACCTTGATTATCAGAATCGTCGTCCCGACCATGTAAATGCATTATGGGATATAATTGATTGGAAAGCTGTTGAAAGCCGCTATTAATCATATTTATAAATAGAAGAGAAAAAGAGAATTGATACACGAAATCAATTCTCTTTCTTTTTGCAATTAGTTTACATATTTTCGAACTATCCATTCGGTTTCCGATAAATAGCTTCTCCCAAACAGATTGAGGTGATTCATCACATGATACAATTTATAAATATCTTCTCTATACTCCCAGCCTTCTTGCAATGGATATTCTTTTTGATATGCCTCATAAAAATCAGGTGAAAAACCTCCAAAAAGCTTCGTCATGGCCAATTCAGCTTCTCTGTGTCCGTAATAAACGGCAGGATCTATCAATACAACTTCACCTTTTGTATTACATAAAAAATTACCATTCCACAAATCACCATGCAGCAATGATGGTTTTTCGTTGACAATTCCTAAAATACGATCTATTCTATCTTCCAGTTTCGCAAAATCTCGCTTTAATTCATCGTTTACAAATCCATTCCTTTCAGCCAGTTTATATTGATAAAGCAATCTTTTGTTGAAATAAAAACTGCTCCAATTACTCTTTTCATCGTCGTTGGCAAAATTCATTTGTTCATTCGCTCCAATAAAATTATCCTCATAAAACCCAAACTCTGTGCTTTTGAATTGATGTAATTGGGCTAATTTCTGTCCAAAGTTTTCAAAAAAATTATTCTGAATACGACCTTGTTTTACAAACTCAGTAAGAATAAAATTATCTCCACAAGCCACGGGACGAACGATATTTATAGCGAAAGATTTTTCCAGTTCCTCCAAACCATGTACTTCGCAACAATACATTCTTGATTTTGAACCGGTTTTCAAAAAGTAACTTTTCCCCGATTCAGTTTTTACTTTTCCTGAATACACAGGAAAAACAATCAACTTTTCATGCAATATATCTTCGATTTGTTGTCTGACTGTATTAGACATGTTATGCTCTTATAATTTTGCAACAAATTTAAATAAAACGCGAAAAGATTATTTAATTCTAATCAACATTTATTTTCTGAAGAACCTTTGCACACGTAAGTCCGTTTTAATGAAAAATTAAAAGTTATGAACGATCAATATAAATTCACCAATAATTTAATTCACGAAAGCAGTCCGTATTTATTGCAACATGCCCA
>QKGU01000223.1 GCA_003250325.1 Paludibacter sp. | reverse complement strand
AAAACGATTTTCTAATGTTTAACCTTGGGGAACGATGTTTCCCTGCGAACGGAAAAATACTCGTGATGAGTTCCAGTATATCCGGTCGTAAAAAAATAAGAAAGGAGACAACAATATGTCAGAATTGAGAATGTTTTACCACGAAGATGGTAAACTCAGAATATCAAAAAACATTGATACACTGAAAAAAATCGACCTTAAGAACCTAATCTGGATTGACCTTAACGACGTATCGGATGCGATTGAAACAGAGCTGGAACAATTCCTCAAAATATATATTCAGGAAGACGAAGAAATTGAAGAAATCGAGATGAGCTCCCGCTATATTCAAACTGATGATAGCATTGTAGCAAACTCAAACTTTTTACTCGAAAATTACAATCTGGAACCTATTTCATTCATTCTTAAATCGGGGATTCTGGTTTCAGTGCGTGGAACAGAGCTACGCACCTTCAACGAAACCATAAAAAAGATATACGCAAACACAAAAAGTTTTCCTTCAGGCTACCATGTATTGGTTACACTGCTCGAAACACGTGTAGAATATGATGCGGATATGATCGAGGAACTCACCGACCAGATTACTTCGTTAAGTAAGACGCTGAATACTGAAGACGATCTTGACCAGGACATTCTGATCCAAATCAAGGACATGCAGGAAAAGGTTATGATTATCCGACAAAACATAATGGATAAACAACGGGTGGTTTCAAACTTACTGAAAAGTCCACTTATTCCACAGGATCTGGTTCAACGATTGACGATGGTCATCAAGGATATCAATTCGCTGTTCGAATATATCCGTTTCGGTTTCGATCGTCTGGACTATTTACAAGATACCTTCCTCGGTTTGGTAAACCTGCAACAGAATAAAATCATCAAAATATTCACCGTGGTTTCAGTTATTTTTATGCCACCAACACTTGTAGCGAGCTTGTATGGTATGAACTTCAAATATATGCCCGAACTGGATTGGAAGTATGGATATTTATTCTCGATACTTCTAATGATCCTCTTTTCTCTAGCAGTCTTATTATTCTTCCGCAGAAAAAAATGGCTATGAGCTCATTTAAATAAATTCAAAATCACAACGACAATTATCATATTCAAAAAAAAAATATCGCCGCTTGCAGTATTGCAAATGGCGATATTTTTTTTGAATATAAGATCAATTAGAATCAATACTCGTCCCAGCTCTTAATTTTGATATCTTCCACTTCCATGCTACAGAAAGCTGTAATGAAAGCTGAAGCCAAACGGGCATTGGTCAACAATGGGATATTGAAGTCGATAGCGCCACGACGAATCGTATAATCGTTGCGCAATTCGCGTTCTGTTGTATCTTTCGGGATATTCACCACCAAATCAAACTGCTTGTTCGACAACATTGTTTTCACATTGAAATCACCGTCTTCGTCTGGCCATTGAACAGCTATTGCCTCAATTCCATTCTCAGCAAGGAATTTCTGTGAACCACGGGTTGCATACAACTCGAATCCTTTTTTCTGAAGCAATTCGCATGCATCAAGCAATTCCACTTTCGATTTTGTTTCGCCAGAAGAGATCAAAATACGTTTTTTAGGAATTCTGAAACCTACAGAAAGTAATGATTTCAGAATTGCTTCCGAGAAATCATCTCCGATACAACCCACCTCACCGGTCGAAGCCATATCCACACCCAACACAGGGTCGGCCTGTTGCAAGCGGTGGAATGAGAATTGAGACGCTTTGATACCTACATAATCAAGGTCGAACGCCGATTTCTCAGGTTTTTCAACCGGTAAGCCCAACATAACTTTTGTTGCCAATTCGATAAAGTTCAGCTTCAATACTTTTGAAACAAACGGGAACGAACGCGACGAACGCAAATTACATTCGATTACTTTGATATAATTTTCTTTTGCCAGAAACTGAATGTTGAATGGTCCGGATATATTAAGCGATTTTGCAATTTCACTTGCAATTTTCTTAATGCGACGGATTGTTTCCACATAAATCTTTTGTGGAGGGAACTGAGTCGTTGCATCACCAGAGTGAACTCCGGCAAATTCAACGTGTTCCGAAAT
>QKGU01000274.1 GCA_003250325.1 Paludibacter sp. | reverse complement strand
AACGGTCGGGTTTATAAAGCGTGGGGCAAAACATCACACGTTCGTAACATTACCCTACTGAGCCGAAGTAAAAAAGTCTTGGGCTAAATTGTCCTCCGTTAGCCGAAGTTTTTTTACTTCGGCGGGCATGAAGATAGCACAAATGTTTAAAAACCGTACTCGCTGCCCCATGATTTATGAAACATTGTTGTAGTTCGTTCTTTCTCTATCTATAATGCTTCCTTGTAAATGTTAAGTCGGGCACAATAACTAAATTCCCATGCCTATCTTCATTAAAATTTAGTTTCAAGTCATATTCAACATTATACATTGACAGTAAATTATCTAATTCTGTCTTTTTATCTTTCGCAACAGCAAAACTCTGTTTGAATGATACAAAAGGTTGAATAACCTTAGGAATAGTCAAAAAACCAACACCTATAATTATCAAAGGAACAGTAGAAATAACACCTCCTTCAAATGCAAAAATTCCTAGGAATAGTCCAACTAGCATAATTGAAATTCCAACTGAAAGTAATCCAATGGCCTTGCCATAAGTCTTGGTTTTATTCCTTTTAATTGTTTCAAATTCAATATTGGTATCCAAAATCTTAGTTTCATATTTCTTGTCTAAGAATATTTTGTCACATTTATTCTTGAATTGTGGTTTTTCTTCAGTTATACCACATTTTGTTCCTGTTCTTTTATCTATGATTTGGTTTTCACAGATTTCGCAATGTTTCGATTTAAGCATTATTATAATTTTATTTGGTAATCTTTAGATATTTAATTTACAGTGTGCAATTTGAATTCTGACTAACGCCAAATTTCAAATTTAGTATTTCCCTGATAATTTGCACGTTAGCAAAAGAAATCAATAAACCTAAAAAGTATTGATTACCTTGCTTCAAAATCAATACTCAAGTTCATACGGGGAATGAACTACAACGGCCAATTTATGAGGCGAACCCCAACTTAGTATAGCAAAGGTAACATTTTTGCACTAAGCCGAAGTGTGCGGTTGGCCGTAATTTTACGATTTACGAGTCGAAGCGTGGGCTTCGGCGCTGATGATGAGACCACTAATGTTCTTTAACCGTACACACTGGGGTTTGACTTATAAATATTGTTGGCGGTTCGGGTTTTATAAAGTTTCAATTTCTTCTCTTGATAATCCTGTAGTTTCCATAATTATTTCGACAGGAATATTTTTTGCCTTTAATCCTTTTGCGACTTGCCTTTTTTCATCCAATCGTACGCGGTCTTCAGCATCAACTTTCAAGGTCAAAATACGACTTGCTTCATTTCTTAGATTCTTCAAATGCAATGAATAATTCTTCTGTTCTTCTTCAGGTAAGGTATCTACTCGCCAAAGTTCCCTTGCCTGACAAATTCCTTTTGCAGTAAAATCATCCTTAATTTCATTGTTTTTTAAGTAATAAATCCACTGGTCTAAGGTATCTTTTGCTATGTCGTCAAACTGATTAACTTTAATAACATAATATTCAGGAAATATTTGAGCAGGTTCAATTTTACCTCCCAACATTTCGGTTTGTTTTGCAGAAAGCATTAACCTGTCAGCATTATGAATTCCTATGAAATCAGTTTTTCCATGATATACATAATCATCCCCCTGTCCTAAGTCAAAATATACAATGTTTATTGAATAAACTTTTTTAATATTTTGATATGGTTCTCCTACTGAAATATATTCGGTTATTGCTTTTGAAGTTCCGTAAGACATTCTATGGAAGTAATCATATTCATTTTGATTCTGAATCTCAATGATTACTAATTCGTCTTTCGAGTTTTTTACTAAAATATCTACTCGATTATATTTATCTGAATCAAGGCGTTGATTACTTTCACTTTCTAAGATATCTTGAATTTGAATGTCTTCTTTTAGCAACTCAGACAAGAAACCTTCAAGCACAGAAAAATCGGCTTTGTTTCTCAAAAGTCTTTTAATTGCCCAGTCAAATCGTATTAAATTTCTATTATTCATTTCAAATCCGTTTTGTACAAAAGTAATCAATTATATCGAGACTTTTCCATGTAAGTTACTCTTCCTCAACCTGACCGCCAAC
>QKGU01000191.1 GCA_003250325.1 Paludibacter sp. | reverse complement strand
ATGATAAACCAATTAGAGTACTCAACAATGGAAGAATGTCGAAAAGTTTTTTCAAATATGGTCTTACTTTTATTGCAACAGTGCTTTTAAATGCTGGTTTTCAATCAAATATAAATATTTTCAAATTTTTGTCATGTACTTAACAAAAATACTCATATTTTTTTGTTATTTTGTGGTGAATTTTGAAACCAAATAATAAATTAAATATGACAGTAGAAGAATTAAAATCAGCTTTCGAATCGGCTTATGGAAAAGTAGCCGAAGCGGTGTATTTTTCACCGGGACGCGTAAATTTAATTGGTGAACACACCGACTACAATGGTGGTTCTGTGTTTCCTTGCGCATTAAGTTTTGGTACATATCTTTTAATGGCCAAAAACGACAAAAAAGTAATGAATTTCAAATCGTTAAACCAACCTGAAGTTATTACTCTTGGTTTTGACCAATTAACTACACCACTTCAAAAATCATGGGTGAATTATCCGCTCGGAGTTATTGCTCAATTTGTAAAACGCGGCATTGCCATCGCTCAGGGTTACGATATGATGATTTGGGGAAATGTACCTAATGGTGCAGGTCTTTCATCTTCAGCTGCTCTCGAAGTTGTTACAGCTTACGCTTTCAACGACCAACTTGGAACTGGGTTCAACCGCACTGTTTTGGCTCAAATAGGACAAAAATCAGAACACGAATTTGCACTTGTAAATTGCGGTATTATGGATCAGTTTGCTTCTGCCAATGGAGCAAAAGACCACGCCATTCACTTGAATTGCGATACTCTGGAATTCGAATTGGTTCCTGTAAAACTGGAAGGAGTAAAAATTCTTATTTCAAACACACACAGCCCTCATAAGCTTGATTCAGGTGCATACAACCAACGCGTTGCAGAATGTAAAAAAGCGGTTGAACAATTGAACACTGCTCGCCCTTTGAAATATCTTGCCGAACTTACCGAAGCAGAATTCAAATCAATTGAATCATCAATTACCGACCCTTTAGCTCACAAACGTGCGCGCCACGTTGTTGGTGAAGTTCAACGTACCTCTGATGCTGTAAAAGCATTAAAAGCCGGAGATATTACTCAGTTTGGTAAATTGATGAACGCTTCTCACGTTTCGCTTCGCGACGATTATGAAGTAACTGGTCCAGAGTTGGATTGCATGGCCGAAGAAGCCTGGAAAATCGATGGTGTTATTGGATCTCGCATGACTGGTGGTGGTTTCGGAGGTTGTACCGTTTCGTTGGTAAAAGACGAAGCTATTGATACTTTCATCAAAGAAGTAGGTGCTGCATACGAAGCTAAAATCGGAATTAAACCTGAATTCTACATTGCTGAAATTGGCGATGGAGCTTGTAAAATTGATTGACCCCCTACCCCCTAAAGGGGGGTTCGGGATACACCTTATATAATTAAACAGTATTAACTTACAAATACAAAGCCCCCCTTTAGGGGGTTGGGGGTCTATGAAGACAGTAAAAGATTTAGAAATGGAATTGAACGGCAAACCGGTTTCACTTTATACACTTTTCAATAAAAACGGAATGTCGGTAGACATTACCAACTATGGTGCAAAAATTCTGCGCCTGATGGTTGCCGATAAAAACGGAAAATTCGACGATGTTGTGCTTGGTTTCGACACCTTAGACGAAGTGATTGAAAAGGAAATTTACTTCGGTGCCGTTTGCGGACGTTTTGCTAATCGTATCAAAGATGGTAAGTTCAGCATTGATAGCGTGGAATATTCGCTTCCAATAAACAATGGAACTAACTCGTTGCATGGAGGAATTCACGGTTTCAACGAGAAAGTTTGGACAGTAAAATCTGTAAGCCAGCAAGAATTAGTGCTTGAATTACTTTCTCCGGATGGAGAAGAAGGATATCCCGGCAACCTGACTATTGTTTGCACTTACATTTTGAGCGACGATAATGAAGTAAAGATTCATTACGAAGCCACAACAGATAAACCAACGGTAGTCGGACTTACCAACCATTCTTACTTTAACCTTAAAGGTGCTGGAAACGGAACTGTAAAGGACCATATGCTACAAATCAACGCTGATTTTTACACTGTCTTAGATGAATCTTTTGCTCCTTCGGGCGAAATTCTTCCGGTTGCAAAAACAGCTTTTGATTTTAATGCTGCAACTCTGATTGCAGAACGTATCGATGACGAAGCGTTTGTTCCGGGTTGGGGAATTGACAATAATTGGTGCTTGCGCAAAGAACAACAAGGTGATTGCGTGTTGGCAGGAATGGTTTACGAACCAACAACGGGTCGTAAAATGGAAGTGCTTACCACACAACCAGGAATGCAGGTTTACACCGCCAATTGGGTGCAGAATGTGACTGGAAAAGAAGGAAAGGTTTACGACCGTCAGGATGCAATTTGCATGGAGACTCAGGGTTTCCCGAATTCCCCAAATGTGGCGCATTTCCCAAGTCCAGTTCTTCGTCCGGGACAGAAATATGATGAATGGTGTATTTACAAATTCTCTGTGGAGTAATTTTATACGAACTGAAATTTTTATTGGAGTTGATGATTTTTCCAGAATTTAAGTAGAGAGAAAAAAGATTGAGATGCAGTTGATTCAACATGATGAATTTTCTGAATTACTCCATGTTGTTACCAGTGGAAAATGGACTCTGGCTGGAGTTTTCGAATTTATGGAAAAAACAAAAGAACTCGCTGTTAAGAACAACAAAAAGAAAATTTTGGTCGATTCCACCTCCTTTGACTCTCCGGAGAATGAAATGATAAGATTTCACACAGGAGAAAAGATGGCAGAATTATTCAGGTATCACTATAAAATTGCAAGCATTGCTAAAGCAGAAACAATAACCCGCTTTACTGAAGACGTAGCAGTTAATCGGAATGTAAAGTTTAAAGTTTTTACAAGTCAGAATGATGCAATAAAATGGCTGCTTGACTAGATTCTTAATTCATATCTTTTTTAAACAGACTGATTCATATAAGAATCAGTCTGTTTTTATTTAGAAACCACTTTTATCACCAAATAAAATTTTAACATAAAAAAACAAAATTATTGGGTTACCAAGTAAAAAATAACTGCTTAACAGTATAATTATTCAATTAAAATTGAATAATACACAAATTCTTAAAAGATAGATTATAAAAAATAAATACACTGTTAATCTTGATATTACTTTCCCATTATAATATATAAAAATGAATCCACAATTATTCATTTTGCATATTTATTTACAACAAGTAAAATTTATGCATGAATACGGAAATTTTTCTTTAATCCCTTTCATACTTAAAATATTTGTCGTATTTTTGTCGCGTCAAAAAAGGCACTTTACATTTTTAAGGGCGAAAAGATAGTAAAAATTAACATAGAATCATTTAAACAAAAAAAAATGGCAAATTTGGATTTAAGCAAGTATGGAATTTCGGGAGATTTCGAAATTTTACACAACCCAACTTACGAAGAGTTGTTTCAGGCAGAAATTGATCCTGCTAACGAAGGTTTCGAAAAAGGAGTATTAACAACTACAGGTGCTGTATCAGTAGACACAGGTAAATTTACAGGACGTTCTCCTAAGGATAAATTCTTCGTAAAAGATGCTGTTACCGATGAGCATCTTTGGTGGGATGGAACTATCAATCGCCCAACAACTCCTGAAGTATTCGCTCACTGTAAAAATCTTGTTACAAAACAACTTTCTACTGCTAAAAAATTATTCGTTGTAGATACATTCTGCGGAACAAACGAAGATACCCGTTTGAAAGTACGTTTCGTGATGGAAGTTGCATGGCAAGCGCACTTTGTAACTAACATGTTTATTCGTCCTTCTCACTACGAATTGGCAAACTACGGTGAACCAGATTTCGTATGTTTGAATGGTTCAAAAACCTCTAACCCTAACTGGAAAGAACAAGGTTTGAACTCAGAAGTATTTACTTTATTCAACCTTACTGAAAGAATGCAGGTTATCGGTGGTACATGGTACGGTGGTGAAATGAAAAAAGGTATTTTTGCTTTGCAAAACTACTACTTGCCATTGAAAGGTATCGCTTCTATGCACTGTTCTGCTAACGTAGGTGTAGATGGCGATGTAGCTATCTTCTTCGGTCTTTCCGGAACTGGTAAAACTACTCTTTCAGCTGACCCAAAACGTTACCTGATTGGTGATGACGAACACGGTTGGGACGATCACGGAGTATTCAACTACGAAGGTGGTTGCTATGCTAAAGTAATTGATCTTGAAAAAGATAAAGAACCAGATATTTGGAGAGCTATCCGTCGCGATGCTTTGTTGGAAAACGTAACTGTAAAAGAAGATGGTACTCCTGATTACACAGCTGCTGCTTCAAAAACAGAAAACACCCGTGTTTCTTATCCAATCTATCATATCAACAAAATCGTTTCTCCTTCACGTGCAGGACACGCTAAGAAAATTATTTACTTGTCGGCTGATGCATTTGGTGTATTGCCTCCGGTATCTATTTTGGACGAAAAATCAGCTCAATATCACTTCCTTTCAGGCTTTACTTCAAAATTAGCCGGAACAGAACGTGGTATCACTGAACCAGTTCCTTCATTCTCTCCAGCATTTGGTGAAGCTTTCTTGACTTTGCACCCAACTATGTATGCAAAAACATTGATCGGCAAAGCAAAAGAACACAATGCTAAAGTTTATTTGGTAAACACTGGCTGGAACGGAACAGGAAAACGTATTTCGTTGAAAAATACCCGTGCTATCATCGATGCAATCATTGATGGTTCTATCGAAAATGCACCAACAGTACATGTTCCAATTTTGAACCTTGTTGCTCCTACTGCATTGAACAATGTTGATACTGAAATTCTTGACCCACGTAACACTTATGCTGATGTTACTGAATGGGAAACTAAAGCAAAATCGCTTGCTGCTAAGTACATCAAGAACTTCGAACAATATTGCGACAATGACGATGCGAAAGCATTGATTCCTTCAGGACCACAATTGTAAGAAGTAGGAATTGTAAATTAAATTTACATATATGCAAACGGGCTGTTAGAATTTAACAGCCCGTTTTTTATTGATTTGTTTTAAACCCTGAATTACTCCAATAATTTTTGATCTCCTGAATTTACAAATATGACGGTTTTCAAATTTTCATAGCCACTAAAAACTTCCTCACCCAAATCTTTAATTTTTTCACCTCTGAAACCAATAATACACAATCCGGCTTCCGAAGATCGGGAATTAATCAGTTCCTTAATAGACTGATTTTCGTCCAGAACTATAATTTCCATATTTTTTTCGGTGATGGGTAAACGACCTGTATTTAGCAACTCATTCATCCGACTCTTTGTTTCTTCATATTTCAACTTATTTGTCACTTCGAAAATGCGAATATTCGATTGTTTCCATTCAGGATGACCTAAGATAATAAAGCCCAACATGATCATTAGATTGGCATTTTCGCTATCGTTGCCTTTTATCCAGATATGAATATCATCGCCGGGTAATTTTTGTATTCTGGAACTCCCAACAAGTAAAACATCAAAGTTTCCGGCACGTACGAGAGCAAAATTTTCAAGTATTTCTGGCAGGTTATCCGGTTTATCTTTATCAAATTCAAAAATCACCATATTATTCTCCATTCCGGCAATACCTTTAATCTGTATAATCTGCGAAATAGCTGAAGTATAAGAAGGCGAAATAATTGTATCGACATATACATGACTATTGAATTTCTCAGAACGCAAAATAAGCATTTCCTGAATTTTCTTTGCCTCTTGATGGGTTTTCTTACTATAATATCCATCTACCAAATGAATGTAAGTGCCGAATCCATATTTATGCGAAATCCAGTTCAACACATTGAATGCAGTCATCCGTTCGAAAGAATCTTTTGAAAAGCATATTGCACTCGGTCTCCACTCAGGTTTTGAGTCAGCCATTTTTTTGCTCGATTTCTGAAGTGACACCTGTAAATTTCGGTTCAATTGAAAAATGGTATTTGCAAATATTGATTCTATTCCTGATCTGTCTTTGTGATAATTGCTGATATACAGATAAATAAGAATCATAATAACAATGGCAAGAATCGCATAAGGAGTATTAATCTGGAACATCACCCAAACTGCAAATATAAAACCGGTAAGTGATATATACCAACGTGATTTGAATGTAGGACGGTACGAAGGACTTGAACCGAAATGGTGTAAAAATGAAATTAGAGAAAGCGATCCGTAAGTAACAAGGAAAAACATGGAAATAATTTCCGCAACAGCATTTACATTTCCAAGACTAACAAAAACAAAAGCAATAATGCACGTAATAATGGATGCATTATAGGGTTCACCATCATTTACCCTTTCTTTCGAAAGCCATTTATTAATCTTCCGCGATGGGAAAGCCTCATCTTTAGCTAAGGCCTGAAGAGTGCGCGGAGCTACCATAATAGAACCTAAGGCAGACGAAATAGTAGATGCAGCCAGACCAAGAGGAACAAGAACAACTCCACCCAACGTAATTTTGGTCATTATCAACTGGTTTGCAAGCATATCTTCAGCACTTACCGATACACTCAGTTTATATATAACGAACATATATATTACCAATCCAACCAACGTACCCCCTATTGTACCAATTGGAATGGATTTGGACGGATTTCGAAGATCACCACTTAAACCGACTCCAGCAGTCATCCCGGTGAAGGCAGGAAAAACAATTGCAAAAACGGCAAAGAAAGCAGAAGGATTCTTAATTGTAGGAATGAAAGTATCAGCATTAGGAGTATATCCCGTACTTCCGGCAAAAAAAGCAATCAACGAAATAGCCAATATACCAACTACAAAATACAGCGCTTTAACACCAAGATTTGCACCCTTGGAAAGTATAAGAATACTGACTAATATCATGGTGGGAATGCTGATTACCTGTCGTGGAACGGTTAGTCCCTTTATCTGTAAAAATTCGAATAAAAATTGAAATGCCTCAGTAAATGCAATCACATAAAAAGCGACACTGATTGCTTGTGATAAAAACAATGAAAAGCCAATGGTAGAACCGATATTTAATCCGAATGAACGGGAAATAATGAAGTATTCTCCTCCACCTTCAACACGTTTATTAGTGGCTAGTTCTGATATGGCAAGCGCGGTTGGAATCGTAACAATATGCCCAAGGATGATAATCAGGAATACGCCCCAGAAACCTACAGTTCCCGTTGCATATCCGAAACGAAGAAATAAAATAGCACCTAAAATTGTACTGATAGCCGTAAAAAATACCGGGGCTGTGCCAAAACCTGTTTTTTTAGTCACATTACTTTTTTTCATAGTCAGATTCTAAGTGGATATTTATTTAACTATACACAAACATACAAAATTCAATTTACAAAGCCTATTTATTTTCGATATATATTTAAATTACAAACTTTTCGGTCTTAAAAACAAACAAATCTACCTGATATCAGATAGCTTTGTTTGTCTATTTAGATCTCAACTAATTTATTTCGTTTTATCCAAAGTGATTTCTTCTTCAATAATTCTAGCTGCAACAGCCACACAACGAGCGCAAGGTCTCGATTCGTAATATTCGGAGGTGCGTTCTGCAGATTCAGGTGATTGTGCTTCTCTTTTTACTTTCAATAAATCTGCGCAAATATACGATCCCATTTCCAGTTTGAAGTCATTGGCTACTTTCTGTACCACTTTGTAGTTTTCGTTTTTCGATTTACGGTCGGAAACATTGACATATGGATAGTGCAACCCAAGCACCAGAAAAGCACCGCTTAAGGCACCGCAAATCTCACGTAAACGCCCCATTCCACCACCAAAAGAAGTAGCCAGTTTAGCTGCAGTTTCCTGATCGATCCCATATAAATCTGAATAAGCCATAAATACCGCCTGAGAGCAATTATAGCCTTCTTCAAAAAAACTCACTGCTTGCTGAACTCTTCCTGAAACATCAATTTTCATATTTTCGATAATTTTCAATGGCATTCAATAAGAAATCGGGAGCCGGAGAAGGTTTCCAATTATCACGTCCTACAAAAGCAATTTCTGTTTCAGCTTCATTTATCAACTCGTTTTTCTCGTTGTACAAATGATAGGTAAACCACATTCTAACCCCTTTCATGGCTTTTAGGCGCGTTTTTACCGTTAATAATTCATCATAACGCGTAGTTTTTACAAACCTGAAATTCATTCGAATGACCGGGCACATTACTCCGGCCTCTTCAATTGAATTGTAAGGTACGCCAATACTACGAAACAACTCCCATCTGGCAAGTTCGTAATACTTTACATAGTTGGCATGATGCATTGTTCCCATCTGATCGGTATCAGGATAAGCCACCCTGAACTGATATTCGTGTGTAATCATTTTTTTTACAATTAGATAATTTACTATTTACCATTTTTTTAGAAAATGAATAGTAAGTATAATTATCACTATTTTAGTGATTACAAACGTGGTCTCCCGCCTGATTGTGGTTTGCATGAGCTGCACAACTTAAACCTCCATCAATCAGGTTTCCCGCCAAAAAATCTTTTACCAGATCATCAACATCGCCTTTACAATTTCTGACAACCTTAATTTTTTGAGATGCTAATTTATTAATAGCTCCTTCACCAATTCCTCCCGCAAGCATCACTTTCACATCAATATTAGCCAGATCGAAAGCGATATTTGATTTACAACCGCAACCTTGTGGCGATTGAAGAATTTGTTTTTCAACTATCTGATTATCATCTACAGTAAAAATACTGTAAAACTCACAATGCCCGAAATGATCGTCAATGCGGTTTCCTTGCTTTGTTGGTACGGCAATTTTCATATTCATTATTTAATTTTTAGTTACTATTAATCCTGCTTTTCTTCTTTTACCCATGCCTTGCCCAAGCTGATATCTTTCTGAAGATACTTTTCTATTCCCACCGCAATTTCCTAAACCTCTGCCTGTTGCCGAACCTTTTTCTTCAGGTCCTTTTCCGTTTAGACGTGCCATAATTTTATCTGTTTAAATGTTGATATTTACAGTAAATCCTGCATAAAACAAATTCAACCGCGATCCTAATTTTTGTTTCATTTGGCTATATGCTTTTACTCCGGTGCAATGCCCGGTATAAAAACTGGTATCGGCAAAACCGGCATTCAGAAATTCCACTATTTCATCAATTTCTTTTTCAGATTCGTACAGATCATCTCCATCAAGGAGATGAAAACCGCCTATCAATGCAGCCACAGGCTTCTTTACTGTTTTCACAACCGAATCCAGAATATTCATGATACCACAATGAGCACAACCGGTGTAAACCACCTGACGGTCTTTGCCGAAACTAAATACAAGTTCGTGATTAAAATCATCGTTCGTCAACTCATCTCCCACTTTTTTCATAAGTGTTTTATTAGCTTTCGGCGTTGGGAAATGGCAAACATTGCACGGGAAAACATGAATTTCATCGTCGAATACAGTATAAGAATCTACAAATACAAATCGATCTTTAAATTGTCGCAATTCTTTGTTTGCGCTTATTTCACGCAACCCTTTCCTTAACGAGAAAAAACGTTGCAAAAGCGCATTTTCCGAAAGTATTACTTTTGCCTTTTTATTTATATTCAGGAAATCAATCAAACCTCCGATATGATCCGAATGACCGTGAGATATGAAAACGTAATCGATCTCTTCCACATACACTTCTATTTCCGAAGCGTTTTGGATAAAATAATCGGAAGCACCCGTATCGAGCAAGCATTTATGTTTTTCGGTTTCCAAATAAATACTTAATCCGTGCTCTTTTTTCAACGACTGAAAAAGTTGCCTGTTATCTGATAATACCTGTAATTTCATTTGTTTATAGGAATTAATTCATCCACACTAAAATTCTTACAATCGCTACACTTCACATGGTTTTCCATTCCATCGATCAGCTTATGACATTTTCGGCAACGAAACCACATTTTATTAAACTGAACATTGCCTCCTTCAATCATTATCATTTTTCCTTCAATTAAAGCCTTTGCTATCGTTCTGCGGGCATTCTCGTAAATTCTTGTCAACGTGGGGCGCGAAACATTCATTCGTTCGGATGCTTGTTCCTGATTCAAACCATCGTAATCCAACAGACGGATGGCTTCGTACTCATCGTATTGCAAGATCACCGATTCCAGAGCATTTCGGGGAATACCAAATGGTTTAAATCCTTGCATCAGTGGCGGTGAATCTATTTTTCGTTCTTGTTTCGGGCGGGGCATAGTTATTATTTACAATTTATGTCATTGACTATTTACTAGTAAAATCAGCGCAAAGATACGAATAGTTATGAACTTATGTTCAATACAATCGTATTTTAACAGAATATATTTTAGGCAAAAACAAAAAAAGAGAAGCACAAAATCTGGCTTCTCTTTTGAAAAAATGAATAATATTTAATCCGTTTAATAATCTAAAGTAATTATCCGACCTTTAGTAAAATTAAAAAACTTGTCCTTTTGAGCAACCTGAATTCCTTCCATCAAATCTTCGGGTTTAAATCCGGCAATTTTAAGGCAGGTTGGACATGCGTAAACACCAACTTTCATTTCATTCAATTGTTTAATGTACGTTCTGAACGACTCAAAATCGGCAAAGTTCAAATCTTTTGCTGTTTTTACAGCAAGTTCCACGGCATGAATATCCATATAAACCAGCACATCCTTGTCTTTAGCCATCATTACGGCCATTTTCAACGGCATCAAAACCCGATGCGGATCGTTGTAACTTTCGGTAATATGGATAAAAACACCATCTCTTACCGTATCACAACAGGCATCTTTCACTCCCTGCATGGATTGCATAGAGTCCATAACCGGTTTTGGTTGCTGGTTGCACGATGCAATCAGGAATCCAACCACAAATAATAAAACAAGTTTTTTCATAGGTCATTTTTTTAGTTCAACAATTATTTTTATTCAAAGCTTTTTTTGCGCTTTTGTGTGTAGTTGATGTATTAAAAAAAGAACTTGCTTCTCAGTACAAAGCTATGAAAACTCTTCTTTCCTGCTTTCATACTGTTTTAATTGACTAGACTGCACTCGATTAGTGCGACTGCAAAGAAATAATAAAAAACAATATAACCCAAACAAACGGCTATTAATTATTAAGTGAATTTTATATGGTCATTAAAAAAAGCTATATCTTTTTTACTCTGTTGAACATAAACCTAAAAAAATAGAGCTGCGTCAAATAACACAGCTCCAAATGTTTTAAACTAAACTAATGTACACAGTTTATATCATCTCATAATTTTAGATGAAACGAGCGAGCCATCGACTGAAGTGTGACGTACAATATAAATGCCTTTTGCAAAATTTCCTATATTGATTGATTTGCCTGAATATTCTTCGGTGACTAGCAAATTACCTTTCAGGTCATATATGTAAATATCGCTTTTTTCTTTTACGTTGGTTATTGTCAGCCTATTATCCGATATGTATACCTTTGACTGATTCTCTTCTGCTGTTATTAATGCGGTTGGCACTCCAACTTCATTTCCGCTTTGGGAAATTGAGGCAGCACTAAAGCCAAAATAAACCATATCATAATTATATATCGTTACTGTTCCCGAGAACTTCGAAAAATCAAATCTTTCCGGTATAACATCGCTATCGAATGTTGTTCCGGTGTTGTCATTCATTTGCCATTCAATTACATATCCACTATACGGAGTTTCACAATCATACGTCCTGAATAATAAAACATCACAATTTGGACGGTTTATTATTTCTAAAAGATTGTTGTCTGCGCACACTTTGCTTTTGAACACCATATTGTTAATTTCAAGAACATAAAGGCAGTTTGGATCTATATACCAATAATCTCCAACATCAGTTGGAGAGTTATTGTCAGTTGTATTCCTATCATAGCTGAAACTGGCTGTAAAACTATCGCCTGTTTTTACTTCTTCTCCATTCCACTGATCCATCATATCACTAAACTGATTTAAAGTTCCTGTCACATAAATAGTATGATAATCGGAGGTTGGGGAGTTAACGACCAACTCAAAAATAGCTGTTGTGCTTCCAAATTCATTTGAAGCTGTAATCGTGTATCTTTTTGGTGCAGACGTAGCCGTTGGCGTTCCCGAAATTTCTCCTGTCGATGAATTTATTGTTACACCTGTTGGTAATTCGGGAGCGATGCTGTAAAATTCAACATTTCCCGAAACAGAAGGCGTTACTGAAACGGCATTGTTTACAACTATTGTTATAGAATTTGGCGTATAAACCAAACCTGATGGTGGGTTTGTAGGTATAGCCCAGGCAGAGAACACATTTAGCATTAGAAGCAATGCCACGTAAGAAAAACACCTGTTGGATGACTTAAATGATGGTAGAACTGTTTTCATATATTGTTTCTTTAATTGATTTTTTTCGAATTGCTTATAATTTTATGCCTAGAACATTGACGAAGTTTATAAAAAAACTGTTTCTTTTATTTGAAAATCTCTTTATACAATTTCTCCATTGCCGTTGAATTGGATTTTTGTACTTGTTGCATTGCCGCCTTTGATTTGGCCTCATTATCCTTTCTCAAAGCCATTTCTTGTTGCCATGTTTTACCGGGTTCCAAATCATTATACAATCTGGAATGAACGGTGTAGCTAACATATAAATTTTTTCCGGCCATTCCCATATTCATCGAAAATTCGCAGGCTGCAAGTAAGTCGTTAAACCCTGCTTGCCCTTTGGCGGCAAAATCAGGTTTCTGAAGATTTTCGCTGACCACTTTATCATAACTATGCCAAACATAACCCGGTTTTCCTTCTGCAAACGAAAGCTGGTAAAAGCCTTTTTTAGGGTTAAGAACTTCTCCTATAGAAAAATTATTTGGGTTTGGGTCATTAGGTGGTGTGGCGCGAGCTTTTGCATTTAAATGTGTAATAGTAGCGTAGTCGGAAAAACGCACTCCATCATTCCAAAAGCGGTACATTCTGTTGAGTACAGTATCGGTATTCTGAGTGATTTTTTCAATAAAAGTTGCATTTTTAACTATTTGTTCTAAAGGTTCGCCGACCTTTACATTACTGTGCTCCAGTTCTGCAATATCGAATTGTATCCAACTATTTTCAGTTAACTGATACATTAAGCCTGATTGAGGAAAGCTGGAATTTTTGAATAATTTCTTCATTGCTTTCTCATCTAAAAGAGTCAGTCCCTTTTTTGTTGCAAATTCTTTCACAGCATCGGGTTTATATCCAACCCAATTGCGGATTTCAGTCAGTATACATTTATAACTTGTAGCGGCAATTGTTCCGGGAGCATAGCAATAGTAAGTTCCCGGACCATAATTTTTATTTTTGAGGGTATAGCCTGGTGCTGTAGGAACAAAGCCACATGTTGGAAGTGGAGCAAGTCCCGCTACCGGTTGATAAAGTGTAAACGTACTCTTGCCATAAGTAACTTTTTTCTCTGCCTGAGCACTAAACACTAATAGTGTTATAATTACGCATATTGTTAAATTTTTTTTCATGTGTTTTTACATTTAAAAGTTGAATCGTTTAAAGTTGTTCGTAAACTAGCTACCTAATTTCAAAATATTATTTTTAATACCACAAAGTTAATTTAGTTTACTAAAAATACTATTGGGGAAAACCCTGATTTTTGATTAAGGTAAACCCTTAGAAACAAAAAAGTCCTGCTAACACAAATGTTTAGCGGGACTTTTATTAATATATTGATATTCAAATTTATGTGACCCTATTGCAATTAAAATAAATATCGGATTTATTTTTTTCGTGCCTTTTCAAAACAGTCGTTGAAAAACAAAAATTGATATTGCACCGAATTGGTCCAATACTCCCAATTGTGAACTCCGGGACGTTCGATATAATCATGATCGATATTTAAAGACACAAGGCGTCTGTGAAGTGCAGCATTTATCTGATAAAAGAAATCGGAAAGTCCACAATCAATAATCAGATCCAACTCTTTATTCTTTAGTGTCGAAACCATATTTACCACCGAACGATTGTCCCATTCGCGTGGATTTGTTTCCATGTCTCCGATTCGTTTTGCTATATCATATTTCTTTGTGGACGATCTCAAATCCACACCTCCACTCATGCTACCTGCGTGAGCAAAAAGATCTTTGTTTCGGATGGCCAGATACAAAGCACCATGTCCTCCCATACTAAGGCCGGTAATCGCTCTGAAATTCCGGTCCTTAATCGTTGAATAATGAGAATCGACATAGTTAATCACATCTTTTGTAACATAGCTTTCGTATTGAAACGTAGAATCGATAGGACTATCGATGTACCAGCTACTAAAGCCACCATCCGGACAAACAATGAGAAATTGATACTGAGTTGAAAGTTTTTTAATCGCTGGTACTGTATTCACCCATTTTGAATAATTGTCGCTATATCCGTGCAGCAGGTAAACAACCGGATACGTTTTTTTCTTCGAATAATTCTCAGGAACAATCACAACCGATTTTATTTCTTTTTTCATTTTTGCAGAAAAAATCGCAACGGTATCAACCTGAACGCGTGCAGAAACGACAAAAGAAAGAGAAAAGGCCAAAAATAGATAATAAATTCTTTTCATACGTGTAAATTTTGAACTGAAAAACATATTGATTTCTACAATATCGAAAATCAGTTCAAAAGTAATATTTATACAGCGAATTTTGCTTTCTTAATCCGAAAAAAATCAGATTAAGTATGGCCTACGATATTTCGAATTAATACCGGAAAACTCAATTGATTCAAAAAGCTTCTCGGTTTGAAATTCGTCCAGCTGTTTTGCATTGGTCAGTTCTGCATATTCAAATGGAATATATTTAATTCCCTGAACCATACAAAACGATTTATCCTCCGTGTATGCAATCCGCAAC
This sequence comes from Paludibacter sp., assembly GCA_003250325.1. Classification (GTDB taxonomy): domain Bacteria; phylum Bacteroidota; class Bacteroidia; order Bacteroidales; family Paludibacteraceae; genus Paludibacter. Next base: position 21,336 of record QKGU01000191.1, on the reverse strand, counting down.
TTCACATGGTAGCCTGAAGTTTTTTGTAACGAATTTAGCTCTTCAAAATTACCGGACTCAAGAATGGAAGTGAGTTTCTGAAAATCCTTTCGCTCGAAAAAAACTTCATGAAAGCAAATTTTTGTTTTTGACCTTACATGTTTAAAATAATACTTTTCATCAACACCTACCAAGAATCCCCAAAGAATCAATGCAATTCCTGCAATGATTTCTACTGACTCGTACAGCTCCTTGTGCGCACGTCCCTGCCGATATGAAAAATACAGGATGAAAACTCCTAAAATTACCAGCAAATAACTTCTGAAAGGTAATTGCAAATACTTCTTAACGATAGACCGATCCATCGTTTCCAATATATGATTGATTGATATATTACGTTCCATAACTATATAGTGAATTTAGAATACAATGCTGCATTCAAATGAAAAATTGTAAAAATGAAGAATTTAGACAAATCATTCCGATTAGATTGATTTGTATGGCAGAGAACAAGTAGATCTATATCAGAATTTTACAAAGAAAATACAGATAGTGCCCATTTAATTGTTGGAAAGATGAATGAATGAAATATTCTATAGAAGAGGAAACAAATTGCAGGCGAGTCAGATTTTTAGCGCATAAAAGTTTCGACTCAAAGTTATTATTCGAAACAGGTTGCTCGTTGACAGATTGAATCTCAACAATGGTAGGTTGTTCTTCCTTTTGACCAAAATCTTTTGATTCCGAACGAACAGAATTAATACTGCATTGCTCAGAGTTCTTTAACAGTAAACTTTCCGTTACCGAAAAATTGTTTTTTAATCCGGTATTTGAAATATAGGATATGGCACAAAGAACTAATCCTATGAACAAACAGCTATATAAAATAAAACGTTTCAAATAAATTTCAATGTTGTTTTGTTGTAAACAATCTATAATTTGCGACATAATTACTACTTTAATTTGTAATTACAATACAATTTGATATTTTTATTTGTTGTTTTATGTATTTTTGACAATTATGTAGTTGAAATCAATTAATGATAGATTCTTTTAAATATTGTACTAAGAATAAGCCTTGTAACTCGTAACTAAATACTTGTAACTACTTATACCATCTTATTTATAGAAAAGTAAGTGTCGGACAAATCAAACCATTATCAAAAAGCCATTTATCCGATCACTTACACATAAAATTTATTACAATTTCAGAGACTTAATAAGATTTTGAGCATCATCTCCCGCATGTGTCTGCACATCGGTTATTCGTACGAATTCATATGGGACATAAGCTATCACCTGAGAAAAACAAAGCGAAGCATCTTTCGTCGCAAAATATCGTAACTTAAGTCCATCGTGGTTCGAAATTATCAGATTTTTTAGCTCCGGATAATTTTGGGTCGCCATTATTCGGACTAATTTCTCGCGTTCTTTCACATCAAATAATGCTTCTTTTGCTACCAATTTCTGGTTATCCATGTTGTTGACATATATCTTCTTTCTGAAAATAAAACTCAAAAGCCCCCAAAGCGTCAGCGCAAAGCTTAAAAGGATAAGCATGGGAGGAAAAATACTTTGCGAATCGAAATTCATCATGGAATTGACTATTAATAAAACTATTCCCGACGTAAAGATTGAAACAGATTGCAAAGGAGATACTTTTTGTTTCTTGATTATGTTAATATTCATTTTATCGAGAGCCTGCTCGATTGATTCTTTATTTTCCATTTTTATATAAAAAGTTTGTGTAAGCACACTGTTGATGCTTACAAGATTATAAATTTGTAAATCGTTTGTTTGAAGAATTTAATTGAAGATGACCACCATAGGCCAAACCACGATTTACAAAATCAAATCAGTATTTTGCACAAATGGAAAAGATAATACCCTCTGTATTGGTACATTTGCTTGAGCGAAATATACCAAAAGGATGAGGAAAGAAATTCCTGTTGAACTAATTTCTTAGCTCGAATAATGCGGAATTGAAAAAGCTGGAAATGTTGACGTGAAAAAGAAGAATGAGAACCGATTTCAGTTTTTACATTTTCGTTCCCAATCAGATTTAAAGAAAAATCGGGCACTGAGAAAAACGATTGAGACCCATCGTAGTGTGAAGAACAAATAACTTTATTCTCGGAAATTTGTTGTCCGGAATATACGTTGATAAATGTCATTACAAACAGCAATGACATCAACGTTAAACTATATGCAATTATTCGTTTCACGCTGCAAAAATAATCTATTTTTCAGCGATTTGTACTCATAAATATAAATTTATTATACAGAAAATATTACTTACTTTACGTACGAATAAAATTCAGCATTTAAAAGAAATAATAAATTGGAAATCAGAATATTATAAATTTTACAAATCAATTTTCTTATGTTTAAAACAAATGAGTATTTCGATGGAACTGTGGTTTCCATCGGATTGGAATCGGTTGAAGGAAAAGCAACTGTGGGTGTAATGGCTGCCGGCGAGTATGAGTTCGGCACTTCAACCGTTGAGGTTATGACCGTTATCTCCGGAGAACTAACCATACAACAGCCGGGCGAAACCGAATGGAAAACGTACAAAAAGTTCGAAAGTTTCGTGGTTGCAAAAGACGTGAAATTCAAAGTAAAATGCAGCGTTGATACGCCTTATTTGTGTCTTTACAAATAAGACATTATATCATGTAAATAAAATGCCGGCAATGCATTTCCAAAATATGGAATATACATTGCCGGCATTTTTTTATAATATCCTAACTAAGGTCGCTTCATTTTCAAGGCCAATAAGTAATTACCCTGTTTTCAGTAGAGAAAACACTAAATGCTGAAGAACTATCGACTCTGTATTCCGTAAGTTTCGATATCCAGTTATGATTTGAATCATAGGTATATGTATATCTGTACTCGCCCATGTAATTTTTGAATCCTGTCATGGTTTTGTATACAGGATCATATTCGTAAATATCTCTGTCAATTCTTGTAGAAGCTCCCTGAGTACTTGTATTAACCATTGAATCGAGCATCAGATATTCGTTATCGGGTTTAAAATAATAAACACATTCACTACTCCATGTTTCGTTCTCTGTAGTTTGTGTATATCCCAAAAACATGCCGTTCGTGGCATACGAAAAATTATCAAATGTAAGTTCCCCACTCGTTATTTTTGATGGATATTTTCCATCGTATTCAACAATAGTAGTATCTCTATTTGTAATTCCCTCATATTCATAACTTTCTATTATTTTCAAGATATTTCCTGAAACTTCATAATCTGTCCTCGAAAATTCATTAATTCTTGCTTTAAAGTTGGGAACGAGACCATCCATCAATAAGTGATATTTATTTTGAACAATATACTTATTCACATTCTGGTACTCAAAACTAGTTGTATAGTTGACGCCTTTGCCTCCTGTAGAAGTAAAGTCGATGCTTATGAGTTTATCACTTGAGTCGTAGTTGTAAATAGTTGTTGAGATAAAATCAACATCGGTGTAAACTGTCTTTGTGATAAACCCATTTTGATTAAATTCATCGACTTGCATTCCTGAATTTAAATCAATTTTCTTTACATTTCCTTTTAATTGAAGTCTTGTCAAAGTATTCGAGTTCCAATAAATTGATGCATTATCAATTTCGTTAGGGTCACAGGAAATTAATGTAAATAGCACTAAAACAAATAAGAAAAGATAAATTTTAGGTGTTTTCATAAGGTGTAAATTTATAATTAGTTAAAGATTGAATGCAAATATAATAATTTATTGAAAAATAAATAAATTTATTTTAATATCATCAAATAAAAGAGCTTGCTCCGTTATGGAACAAGCCCTAAAATTTCTGATACTCAAATTTACCAAAAACTACTATCGAATAAATTTTTTTCGGCTTTCTATTCCGGCAGTATTCACTTTAGCCACATATAAACCTTTTGCAAAAGAGCTTACATTTATTTTTGCTGTTTGCTCCCCTACTGTGTCGGTTCTTGAAATACTATAGATCTGCTTTCCTGCTGAAGTAAGAAAAGATATTATGGACACACCTGATTTTTCCGTCCTGTAATTTAACGTAAGTACCCTGTTATTCTGATTAAGTGCCAGATGCAAATTATCATTATCAACAATGACTTTTGAAAGAGCAGTGCTAATCAATGGCGGAGTTAGGTATTGAGTGAAAAACTGATAGATCTGAGACAAGGGTTCGCTCGTTTTTGGCACAGAATGTCCGGTTCCATAATTGGTTATCACCATTGTAGGTACATTTAACGAATCAAGATGTGCTTTGAAATGTTTAATCTGATTTTGATAATACTGAGCATCGTCGGTGTTATAAAAGAAAAAGACAGGAGCAGTTGCCGAAGTTTGTGTCAGATGATAAGAACCCTGCAACTTCCAGGCTTCATAATTATCGGCTAAAGGTCCCCAGGCAATCGGACAATTTGTTTCCAGATTTGAATCACCATCGCCGATTGTATTATAAATGTAGGTAAAGTCGAAAACTCCGGAACCTAAGGCAGCCACCTGCACATCGTCGGAGACATCAGTGTGTAATCCCGCATTTTCAAATTCTGTGATCACACGATCGCCCACAGCAATGGATCCGGCATCAGAACTACGCGAAAAACCATAAATGCCTATTTTGCCAGACAACCCTAGCTGCTGACTAAGCGCCCGCACTGTTCTTACTGCCGATTTTACTTTTTGTGCAGCATCCGGATTGGTTTCGTACGAAGCGTAAGCTTTGTTATTAGTCGAACCGGTTGGTTTCCCATTTCCCCACGGACAATACTTGGGATGATCAGCAATAGCCCAGGCAATACCATTGGCCGGAGCTCCCTCGAGGAATGAATCGCTGAAACCAGCTAGTGTATTTCCCAAATTCAATCGCTGATTGATATTTGCGGCTCCAAAATAGCTGTTACTGTACGAAAAAGAAAGAACAGTTGGCACCGGTTCTGATGGATTAGCCGGATAAATAATATCCATATGCAACGAATCGCCGGTAGTATAAGCCGTGGAATAATTGTACACTGTGGGATCATCTTTGAAATACGAGACATCACGGGCAATGCGATAACCTTCGAAAAGAATCCATGTACGGTATTTCGAGCAATTGCTCAGGCCACAAAACGATCCATTGTTGATCGCTTTATTGATGGCAATAATATCGGCATTAATTCCGGGTGAAACTGCTTTGGCACTATTGGTATAATTGAGTTCAATCACTCGGTAGCCTTGAGATAACAACCAACCGACATCTGTTGTATTGGAGTTTTGACCCATCTTTTTGAATCCTGTATTTTCGAGATAAACAATCGTGAGATAATTTCCGGAATAATCTTTCTGTGGAGACGAAGCTTCTGATGTTGTATAAGTAATATTTCCGCCTGTTGCAGAGCTGCTCCAATTACCGCTTCCTGCAAACGAAAATAACGAAAATGCAAGAATAAATAACGTAATAATAGTGGGTTTCAAAAAAAGAATCTTGTTCATATTATGAGAATTTAATGAAATTCAACTGTTTTTCCTCATCTTAATATGACTCCTGAATGGAAATTATGTAATCAAAAAAAACAGCCGGATAAGCATAAAATCTCAAATTCAATGACAATACAAGGAGTTACTAAAAACTCTGACACTAAATACAATCTATTCTGAGATAATTTTATGTCAGATACCTATTTATCAAAAAAATCGTATTTTTGCTTTGAACAAAACAGGTTGAAATAGACTTTTATCATAAAATTATGTCAATCCTCCTACCCCCTTCTCAAAGGTGGAATATAGAATTTATAATCTTAAAATATTCACGAACGAATGACTTACGAAACATACAAAACAATCAATTATGCCTGGATATGTCTGGCAATTATCGTATTTCTGTTTTTGCTTAAAGTTACTGCGCCTTTTGGGAGGCATACTTCCAAAAACTGGGGAGTTCAGATCAGCAACAGGTTGGGATGGTTCTTTATGGAGCTGCCGGGAATGTCGGTGATTGGTTATTTCTTAATAGTGAATCACAGACTGGAAGAATATTTCATGGTGTTACCGGTAGGATTTTACATTTTTCATTATGTCAATCGGGCACTTATTTTCCCATTTCGGCTTCACACGAGAGGAAAAACCATGCCATTAGTCATTATGTTTATGGCGGTTGGATTCAACCTTATGAATGGTTTTCTGATTGGCTATTATTTCGGGAATTACGCCCAATATACTCTCAATAGTTATACTGAACCACACTTTATCGTTGGCGCGATTCTTTTCGTAACCGGAGTTTATGTCAACTGGAAATACGATAACCGGTTAATCGGTCTGCGGAAAGCAAACGAATCGGGTTATGTAATACCTTTTGGAGGTTTGTTTCGTTACGTCAGCTGTCCGAATCTGATGGGAGAAATTATTGAATGGACAGGATTTGCCATTCTCTGCATGAATCTTCCGGCGCTGGGATTTCTGATCTGGACATTAGCTAATCTCGTTCCCCGCGCTATGTCGCACCACAAATGGTACAAACGCCGGTTTGATAATTATCCTTCCGAACGAAAAGCTATTTTTCCGTTTATTGTTTGATATTATATATCCCTGCTCGCGGAATTGCCTATAAATAATAAAAGCACAATTTCTTGTGCTTTTATCTTGAGACTTAATATGCAAGGTTCAGCCTTGCTTTTAGCGGCGACATAGCTGCAAGCTATGCCGAACTACAACATCATTTTATGCTACGGCGAACAGAGATAAATGAACTATTTTTGTATTAAAACCTGTAACGTTTTTTCAGGACGACACATTTCAACAATCAACAAATTATTTTGTTACTTCCTCAAACGTATATCCTTTATCCGAATCATAGTCAATTCTGCGATAAAATTGCTTATTCTTGCTAATTTCTGTCAAATAGTAATTAGCATCTAAATCTTTACTTACCAAATAGTAAGGGCTGTAATGTACAAGGTAATATGAATTTTTACGAATTGTATCAACTCTTTCTGTAATTTCTTCAAAATCCATAAATCGAATATGGAAATCGTCTTCATATACTATTTGATTGTTTTTTAACAATATAATCCGCCTTTCACTATCCGCAATAGTTTTATTGCTACTGTATGCTATGCCCATAACAGACGAAATCTCATCAGGTTGCGTAAATTCACCAAACAAATACATACAGTCGTAATCTACTTTTAATACTTTTCGTAAATCTATTCTACAAGTGTCGCTACTATTCGGACATACTGACTCCACATATTTTATTATTCTTTTATCTGTATGATTGCAAGCAAAAAACAGACCTGCGAACATTAAGAGCGAAACAATTTTCAATGTTTTCATAATTACTGATTTAGTCCGTTTTCTCCTTTTGTTTGAAGTACTTCTAATGCTTTGTCATATTTTTCTTGTGATAATTTGGTCTTTTCTACTTTAAAACCTGTTTTTTTATCACCCGATACAGTCCATAACCCATTTTGTTTGTATTCATTTAATACTGCTATCGACAATTCTTGGTTACTTGCCCCCTTGTTTTTTTCTCCAATCTCACGTCCAATGCCATTATTTAGCAAATCTACCATTTGGTCAGCTGCATCCATATTCTTGCCAAAATTTCTTTGGTTCATATTAGTTGGCAAATTATCTTCGTGAACATTCCCGATACGTGTTGCTTGGTCTGCCCCAAATTCGTTTGTAAGCATTGATTGCCAAAGAGTATGTCTATACGCATTTCCTTGGTCGCCTGGATTACCTCCTGTAAATCCTGCTTCATTTCGCAAATTTACTTCAAAATTACTCGCAATTTTTGATATTCCCCCCATCCTTCCTGATATATGCACAAATGCTTGTATTGGTTGAGGTGATTTGCAATCACCTCGTAACTATATTATCAGGATTTTTTAATCCGCTTATCTATCAAATTCACACAACCGTAACTTCCAGTAATCCTTTTCCTCCAGCCCAATCAATGGCTGAACTATATCGATAATCTTCCGCACGATTTACTAATTCGGCTTTCACTGGATTTTCATGGATATAGTTAAGTTTCTGATTAAAATAATCGTTCAAATATATCTGCTGAGCATCATTTCCATCCTGCCAAAACTTGAAATTCTTTATCTTTTTATCGTTTTTGCCTGCATATTCAAATCGGTTTAATAACCAATCCTGACGACTTTCCTGTGGATTTGTTTTTACAGCATTAACGATTTTCTTACTGGTAAACTTCTTAAAGTCCCGCCATATATCCGAGACTTTATTTTCTCCTGTACTACCAACAATAGCATGTAAATGATTGCTCATCAAAACCCAGACATAAATAATCAATCCTTTCTCCTTTTGGCAATACTGTAAAGACTCAATAATGATATGTTTGTAAAGAGGGCGCGTAAATATATCCACCCAGTCTACTACTGTATCGGTTACAAAGTATACTTCTCCGGTTATGCGATTCTTAATATCCATTGCTTAAATACTAATGAAACACAAAGATATAAAAGTTAATTGAAAACAATGTGGCGGATCACAGATCCTGATAATACAAGAAGGTGGGATAACATATCCCACCAACCAGTGCTAAACTCTACTCTTTTATTTAGATATATCCGTAAGGACAGAGCCCGACAGTTAGTATTATTTCATATTCTAAAAGGCATATCCAAGAGGACGAGGCGAGGCACTTGATCGAACTCCTTGCATTATTTTACGCTACGGCTTACCAGTATCAATTTGAAATAATGAATTTTTGTCAATATCTTTATTAAATAAGTATACCCCTTTGTAATCATCAAAATATATATAATATAAATTATCAAACATAATTTTAATAACAGCTATATTTGATTTTGATTTAAATACTAAATTTCCGTACTCATCCTTTGTTAAATACTTTTCAACTACATATGTCAAACCGTTATTTTCATATTCTTCATATATAAAAATAAAATTTTCATCCACTGTTTTTTGTGGTTTAATAAATTTAATAACATCTGGAATGTTTTTGTTTATAAGGTTTTTTAGAAATAATTTATATGATGGATACTCTTCTCTATAGTGCAAGCAATAAACGACATTATAAAGCGCACTGCTTTCTACAACTCTAACGTCATCATTTGTTAATTGAACAACAATGAGTCCTCTGAAATTTTCATTTGCTAAATTTGATATATAAATATCATTTTTCATATTATTGTTAAAACAAGAGTTGAAAAATAACACATATACAAATACAACATAATAACCAAATTTATTTCTCATTTTTATTCTTCTTTATTATACGGTATTATACGTTCATTGCCATATTGTTTTCTTTGATCTAATTTCATTAAACTTCTTATTCTGTTTTCAAAACCGACAGCACGAATTTCCCTGTTCGCCGTAGTGTAAATCCATATCAACCAAGGTTTGGCATAGCGTCCCGCTATGTCAAAGTTAAAAGGAAAGCTCCAGCTTTCCATATTAAAAAAACTATCGAACCGTTCGCATAAGTGGTATTTTTTCTGTCGGCATAAACACAGGCACAATATCTATCAGACATGATTTTCCTGCAAAATCACGGGCGCTTGAATATAAATAATCTTCCGGACTCTCAACAATTCCTGCACGAACCGGATTGTCATGAATATAGTTTATCTTCTGAAAAATAAACTTGTCGCTATAAATTAGTTCTGCATGATTCTCATGTGTCCAAATCTGGTATTTTTCATTTCGTTTATGCTGTTTTGCTGCAAATTCGAACAAGTTTAGCATCCAGTCACGGCGACTTTCCTGTTCCATTTCTATTGCTAATAGAATTTGTTTAGCTGTAAAACTTTTAAATTCTCGTATAGTATCACTTAGTTTGCCTATCCCGCTACGGATTAGCAAATGGATATGATTACTCATTATGACAAAAGCATAAATCTCCAATCCTTTATTTGACTGACAAAATTTCAAACTATCAAGTACAATATCCCGATATACCTGACGTGTGAACAAATCCACCCAATTTACAATTTGAAATGTAACATAATGAAGTGCTCCCTGATCTACGATTTTATAGCCGGTACTCATAATGGATAATTTAATAATTGCGATTGCAAATATAATTCTTTATCTCAAATTGTTAACGCTTTAATAATAGAAAAGACACAATTGCTTGTACCTTGCCTATTTATTTTTAATGTGGAAGTTCGGAAACTTCCTTTTAGCACGACCAAGCGACAGACGCTTGGTCGAACTCCTTGCATTATTTTACGCTACGTCTAACTGAGAAAGACAGATTTTTTATAATTATATTAAATCCCCGCGGACTTTCAAATTATATTAACCTGTTGAGTTTAGTTTTAGAAGTGTGGAATTAGCAGATAGCAGAACACAAAAAAACCTGCTCCATTTCTGAAGCAGGTTTTTGGCAGTTTATATCGAATGTTTTATCTTAGATTTTCATATTCATAACTTCACGAACCTCATCTAAAGTTTCAATTGCAACTTGTCGTGCCTTTGAAATTCCATCCTGCAAAACACCCAAAACGTATGATCTGTCCGATTCTAATTGTTTACGCTTTTCTCTTATCTCTTTAAAATAACTATTTAGGGCTTCGGTGGTTACTTGTTTTAATTTTCCTGAACCAAGATCGCCAATTTCTTTCGCTATCTCATCAGGACTTTTTCCCAAACAAAGAGATGACAATCTGAGCAAATTAGAAACTTCCGGTCTATTCACAGGATCAAATGTAATATGTCTTTCCGAGTCCGTTTTAGCCGATTTTATCAACTTAAAGGTTTCATCCTCGGTTGCCTTTATCATTATACTATTGTTTCTGCTCTTACTCATTTTTTGATTCCCATCTAATCCGAGAATTAAAGGAGATTCGCTTAATAATCCAACCGGTTCAGGAAATAAATTAGTATTAAACTTTGTATTGAATCTTTTAGCAATAGTACGCGTCAATTCGATGTGTGGCAACTGGTCTTTTCCTACGGGCACAACATTACTTCTGCAAAAAAGTATATCGGCAGCCTGATGTACAGGATAGGTATACATTCCGGCATTAATAACTTCTTTTCCTGAAACAGAAATTTCTTCTTTAACTGTTGGGTTTTTGTTTAATTCCGAAAGAGATACAAGTGTCAGGAAAGGCAGCAATAATTGATTTAATTCAGGAATATGGCTGTGCGGGAAGATACAAGTGTTGTGTTGTTTTGGATCTAAACCACAAGCTAAATAATCCAGTGTAAGTTCAAATACATATTTAGAAATATCCTTGAAAACATCGCGGTCTGTCAACACCTGATAGTCCGCAATTAAAATAAATGTTTCCACACCCAGATTCTGCAATTTTACGCGATTTAAAATCGAGCCAAAATAATGTCCGATATGCAAGTTTCCTGTTGGCCTGTCTCCTGTGAGAACTCTGTATTTTGACGGGTTTTTATATAAATCAGCTTCTAATAACTTGCTTTTCTGAACAGCTCTTTCAAATGAAGCATTGCTTATTCCATTTGTCTCTTCTATTGTCATTGTTAAATATTTGAATAATTATGTTTATAATAATTTTAATGATAAAAGTTTGCTTATTCTGTTTCTATTGAATATATCATTAAAATTGAGGTCGCTGAAAATCATCACTCTTTCTTAGTGGAGATGAAGATTATTCAATCGGTATGCTTCTTCTAATGCGTTGATCGAGTGAAGTAAGCGTTTCGGTGGTTGCCACACCCGGAATTTCCTGAATGCGTGAATTAAGCAGCTCCATTAAATGCTCGTCGTTTTTTGCATACAACTTAATCAGGATAGTGTAGTTTCCTAAGGTGTATTGCGATTCTACGATTTCAGGAATTTTTTCCAGTTCCTTCACTACTTCTTTATACATCGATCCGCGTTCGAGCGTGATACCGATATATACACACATCTGAAAACCAAGCATTTTAGGATTTACAGTGTATCCCGAACCAGTGATGACATCGATATCGATAAGTCGCTGTACACGTTGATGAATAGCTGCGCGCGAAACACCACATTCTTCCGCTACATCTTTAAAAGGCATGCGGGCATTTTGAGTAATGATTCGTAAAATTTTACGATCTAATTGATCTATCTTTTCCATGATTTGAAAGGTTTTTTTGTAAAATCTGTTTTTATTTATTTCAAGCAAAAGCAATAAATTCTATGCCCTTTAAGAGTAATTCGTTAAAAGCAATGATTTTATTGTCATTTAGGCAGCAAAATTATACAAAAGAAATGATATCGTGAAAAAAAATAATATGTTTAATAAATAATAATAGAAATTTGATATAAAATTGATATCAATACCTTTCAATATGAAAAATGCAGGCGAAGCAATTTGCTTCGCCTGCATTACATATTATTTTCATCTTCAGCAAACTATAGGCTGAATTCTTTTATTTTTCGATAGAAAGCAGTTCTACTTCGAAAATAAGCATTGAGAAAGGTTTGATAGCACCACGATCAGCTCCACCGTAAGCCAATTCCTGTGGAACATACACTTTGTATTTCGAACCTACAGGCATCAATTGAAGAACTTCTGTCCATCCTTTGATAACACCGTTTACTGGGAATACAGCAGGTTCTTTGCGATCAACTGAACTATCGAATACTGTTCCATCAATCAAAGTTCCGTGATAGTGAACTTTTACTTTATCAGTTGCAGTAGGAATAGGACCGTTGCCTTTTTTGATAATTTCGTATTGTAAACCACTTGCTGTAGTTACAACACCTTCTTTCTTTGCATTTTCGGCAAGGAACATCTCACCGGCTTTTTTATTGCTGCCGTATTGAGCTTCCATCTTCTTTTCCTGAAGTGCCTGCATGGTAGTTTGAAGATACTGTTGAGCTTCCTGAGCAGTCATTTGAACTTTAGAGCCTTTCAAACCGTTTACCAAACCTTGTTTGATAAGTTCGATATCCACTTTCAAAGTAGAGTCGCCCATAAGACCTGATTTTTCCTGTTCTTTAAGAGACGAACCGATTTTGTTTCCTAAGTCAACTAATTCAGTATTTTCTTTTTCAACTTTTCCGCTTATTCCTTCAGCAAATCCGGCCAATAACGATTTAACCGCTTTATCGGTAGAATCGCCTTTCATGTAATAATTTTTGATTCCGTCTCCGTTTGCCACACCGAAAGCATAATTCAAACTGTCAAGTTAATGTAGGCAATTTCACTTTATTGCTATCGCACGAAGAAAATGCGAATACAACTACTACTGTCAGTGCAATGAATATATTTAGTTTTTTCATTTTTCTGTATGTTATTTGTTTGTTGAATTATTATTTAGCTTCTTGTTTTGGAGTTTCAGGAGCTGCAGGTGCTGCTTCGGGAGCTGGTGCAGGTGCTGGAGCTGATTGTTTCATTTTTTCAGCCTGAATCTTAGTCATTACTTTTTGGATATACTCCTGAGCTTCCTGAGCAGTCATTCCTTCTTTAAATCCGTTTAAAGCATTTACCAAACCTTGTTTTACAAGTTTTTCGTCGAAAGCCAAGGTAGAGTCACCCATCAAACCTTTTGCTTTTTGTTGTTTGAAAGAGTTTCCTATTTCAACACCTAGTTTGTACATTTCGTCGTCGCTACCCCCTTTTTTGTAAGCTTCATCCAATGCTTTCATTAAGGCAATAATAGGCTTGTCGGTAGAATCGTTTTTTAAATAATAATTTTTAATTCCATCACCATTCGCCAAACCAAGAGCATAATTCAAACTATCGTTTTGAGTTTTCAGCTCAGTAGTTTTTGCTTCGTATTTGTTGCACGAAGCAAGTAAAAATATGGCAACCAAAGCCACCAAAGATAAAATTGATTGTTTTTTCATTTTGATTTGTATTTTTTAATTTTACTCTTATTTTTTCTTAGCAGACGATTTTTTCGCAACCTTTGCAGGGGTAACCGGAACAGCTGGAGCTGCTACTGCAGGAGCAGGCTCAACATACGGTTTGATATTAAGCAATTCCACTTCAAAAATCAATGTTGCAAATGGAGGAATAACTCCACCAGCTCCTTTTTCGCCATATCCTAACTGATAAGGAACAAAGAATTTATATTTCGAACCAACCGACATAAGTTGTACACCTTCGGTCCAACCCGGAATTACCTGGTTCAATGGGAAAGTGATAGGTTCACCTCTGTCAACAGAGCTATCGAATTTAGTTCCATCCAACAAAAATCCCTGATAGTGAACTTCTACACTGTCAGTCGCTTTTGGCTTAGGACCTTCGGCAACAGTAAGCACCTGATATTGTAATCCGCTGGCAGTAGTGGTTACACCTTCTTTGGTTTTATTTTCATCAAGGAAACGTTGACCTTCGCCTTTTTTTGCATCCTGATCTTTGGTTTGAGCTTTAGTGATGTAATTTCTGAAATACTCACCGGCCACCTCTTCAGTCATTAGCGCTGAATCGCCTTTCATAGCTGTTGCAAAACCTTTTATCAATAAATCGATATTTGATTTGCCACCTGGAATTCCTTTCAGATTTTTTGCAAAATCATTTCCAACATTCATCCCCAATGCATAACTCATTGAATCCACATCGTTTTTGAAAACAGGTTCGACAACTGCCGAAGTTTGAGCTTTTTTGGATTTCTTTTCTTTGCCGATGTACAAATCAAGGCGATAGCGGCTAAAATTAAGACTGCTTTTTTCATTTTTCGTATTTAAAATTTTAAAGATTTCTCTGTTCGATTAAACTATATCCAACAATTCCACTTCGAAAATAAGAGTAGAGTGTGGAGCAATCGCTTGTCCGGCACCCTGAGCTCCGTAAGCCAGATCGGAAGGAATAAACAATTTCCATTTTGAACCTACAGGCATTAACTGCAAAGCTTCTACCCAACCACTGATCACCTGAGTTACACCGAAAGAAGCCGGTTCGCCACGTCTTACCGAGCTATCGAAAACAGTTCCGTCGATTAATTGTCCGTGATAATGAACTTTTACCGTGTCCGATGCTTTAGGAGTAGCACCATCTCCTTTTGTGATTATTTCGTATTGCAATCCGCTGGCCAAAGTTACTACCTCAGAACGTTTTGCGTTTTCTTCTAAAAATGCTTTCCCCTGACTTTGAGCTTCCGCTCCGGCTTTTGCAGCCAAATTTTGAAAGAATTCATTAATTACGGCTTGAGCTTCTTCGTAACTCATACCGAGTTCGTTTTGCTCCATTACGTCCTGAATTCCCTGGGCCAACTTCGCATAATCCAATGCTGTTACACCACTGCTTAACAGATTATTTCCCAAACTCAATCCCAATGCATAGCTTACTTTTTCCATATATCAAAATACCCCTAACCCCTAAAGGGGAACATTTTATTTAGATTATTCTTTTAGTTTTTTATTCCCCTTTAGGGGTTAGGGGACACAAAAAACGCTGCAAAGATAGCTGATTTGTTGGATAATAACACGTTAATATTTCAAAATTATAGCGATGAAACTACAACGGGAAGTTTAATCAGATTTCTTTTGCCATTGGTAGGATTAAATATTTCAAAATAAAGGACATAAATGCCCGGATTTACATTTTTTCCGTCATCCGTTTTACCATCCCAGATAAAAAATCCTTCTGAAGATAATAATGCATTGGATACCACGGTATAAACTTTATTTCCGTTCGGATTTAAAATCATAGCATTAGCAACGTAACCATACGAATTGGTTTTATATCTTACCATGCAAATGTCATTCGTACCGTCATTATCAGGACTAAAAGCTTCGGGTTCAAGCCAAACGATTTTCTCAACCGTACTCTCCTGCTCAATTTCCCTGAATTGAGAATTTTTATATCCGGGCGTTCCGTAATGAGTTTCGGAGGAAGCCGAATGCCACGATTCCGAATCCTGCGATGGCAACAATGGGTTAATCTTCTCAATAGCAACTCCTTTCGTATTTTTCACCAGAGGATGATGCCACTTTTCGCTGTAGGTAAGTTCGTCGTAAATTGTGTCTTTCGCCGAATTGCAAAGCACCACCGTAGCACTTTCGTTGTTTAAGCTCGACCAACCGCAAGACAATATGTAACTTTCCGCAGGAACCTGATGATAATTTTTTACCGAATCTGCATCTTCACAAAGAGCCAGATATTGCCCGGGAAGTAATAAGGTTTTTGAAGGAATTTTATTTCCGGAGTTCAGACTTCCATCTGTTTTTCGGGATGTAAATACTAGTCCGGAAACATCCAATACTTTATCCGAAGTATTATAAATTTCGAGATACTCCAACGAATTCTCCGGATTATCAAACATTATCTCATTGATTATCAAATCAGAAATAGCGATAGGTTCCACAATGCCAATGCTTTTACTTGTCTCCAAAAGCGGATTCCCGGCCAAGTCCTTCAATCCTGTAATTTCTAATTTGTATATTTTCCCTTTGTCAAATTCGTAATTAAAGCTTAAAAGGACAGAAGTTTTATCTTCAGAAACATTTTGCGAAGATGGAGATCCAATACCCTGATCGACCCCAAACGCAACATTGGAAAAATCCATAGATTCTGAAAAATCTAATTTTAGCTTGTTTGGCAATTCTATGTTCAAACTTATAAATTCTGGATTTATGTTATCCACAACCTTATCACCGGAAACCAGAATATCATCAAAGTAATAAGCACTTCCGGTAGTGGTCGTATTAGAGAACAAAAGACCAAAGTACGAACTTTGTCTCACGACATTGTTTTGCACAGTTCCTTCCAATACAAATTCTGTTTCAGAAACAAGCTTGCTATACAGACTAAAATTGCCATCCTTATCTCTCGTCACTCTGATTCGGAGCTCTACGGGATTTCCATCGGTTCGTTTATCTGCTCCATCGATGATTTTCGTTTTTTTCGTTCCTTCCTGCAAAAACAGCGAAACTTCATCGCTCGTTCCTCCTATTTGTACATAGTAGCCGTTACAGCCATTTGTGAGATCATTTTTATCCGAAGCAATATAAACTGAAGCGTAATTTGACGATGAAGTTGTGTAATTTATTTTCACCCAGCATTCCCAAACGGCATCGTCAAAAGATTCCGAAGCAGTGAAAAGATAAGAAGTGGAAGTGGTTGATGCATTGGACTGAAGTTGAAGGGAACTATTAACAATAAAATTTTCGGAAGTGCCGATCCAAAAAGGATTATTTATAAAGTTTCCATCCAAAAAACTTTCATTTATCTGCCCGAAACAAAAAAAAGGCAGAAATATTGTGAAAATCACAGCTAAATTCTTCATAGTGTGCAAAAAATATATTAGAAATGAATTACTTTTGCAGTCCGAAAGAAAAACAAACCATAAGGTTTATTAAACTTAAATTCTAAGGTTTTGTTAGTTGAAATACAAATATATGAATAATTTCATATATAAATTTAACATTGAAAAAGTTTTTTATTATCAATAATTTTTAATTTCCTGATTGCTTGTTGTAGATCCATTTTCTTAGGACAAAACAAAAATGTATCGGGGCATAATTTAAATCAACAATGAGAGTAGCAATTGTAGGCACCAGTGGTGCTGTAGGCCAGGAATTTTTGCGTGTGTTGGCCGAACGCAATTTCCCATTGACAGAACTGAGCCTTTTTGGTTCGTCGCGCAGTGCGGGTAGTGTATATGAGTTCAAAGGTGAAAAATACACCGTAAAAGAGCTTAAACATGGCGACGATTTTAAAGGAATCGACATCGTTTTCGCCTCTGCAGGTGCAAGTATATCTAAAGAATTTGCTGCCGATATTACTAAATTTGGAGCAGTTATGATCGACAATTCTTCAGCTTTCCGTATGGAATCAGATATTCCATTGGTAGTTCCTGAAGTAAATGCAGAAGATGCAAAAGATCGCCCACGTGGTATTATTGCCAATCCAAACTGTACAACTATCCAGATGGTAGTTGCTTTGAAAGCCATTGAAAATCTGTCACATATCAAACGTGTTCATGTTTCAACTTATCAGGCAGCTTCGGGCGCAGGTGCAGCAGCAATGGACGAGTTGGAAATGCAATATCGTCAGGTACTTGCCGGCGAAGAGCCTACTGTAAGTAAGTTTGCATACCAATTAGCATACAACCTGATTCCACAAGTGGATGTATTTACCGACAATGGATACACCAAAGAGGAAATGAAAATGTATAACGAAACACGCAAAATCATGCATTCAGATATCGAAGTGAGTGCTATGTGTGTACGTGTTCCTGCTTTACGTGCTCACTCTGAAAGTGTTTGGTTGGAAACCGAAAGCCCAGTTAGCGTTGAAGAAGCACGTGCAGCTTTCGAAGTAGCTCCGGGTGTAGAATTAATAGATAATCCTGCAGAAAAGAAATATCCAATGCCATTGTTCCTTTCAGGTAAAGATCCTGTTCATGTGGGACGTTTACGCAAAGATATCTCTAACCCTAACGGACTTACTTTCTGGTGTGTTAGCGACCAAATCAAAAAAGGTGCAGCCTTGAATGCAGTTCAGATTGCCGAATATCTTATTGCAGAAGGAGATATTAAATAAAAATTTTAATTCGATAATACAATAAACCCCGATCTCAAAAAGACCGGGGTTTATTATTTCACATTCATCTCTTCTATTCCACCAGCACTTTATAAGTTTCAGTTTCTTTTACAGAATAAACTTTAAAGATGTAAGTTCCTTTCTCCAGACCAGTAATCTGCGTTTCTCTGGACGATGTTTGTAATTGTTTTATTTTCGATCCACTAAAACTGTAAACCGAAATTGTAGTTTCTCCTGCAGCAAGTATTTGAACATACACAATTTTATCTTTTGAATAAACAGCAGCATTCTCTTCGTCTGTAGATTTAAGAGCAGTTGTAGATGGCATATTAGTACCCGTTCCTTGTATAACCACATCACAAGTTCCTGCACTCAGCTCCGATTGTGTCCAGTTTCCACTCAAAAGAGTTGAATTGGGTAAAGTTGTATTATCTGAACTGTACCAATATGGCTGACCGTCGAGTGCGAAAAACCACTTACTCTCAGTAGCATCCCACCAGATGGCAAATTGAGTATCTGGGACACTAAATATACTGCCAACTCCCGTGTAAGCCACTTTACCATCGTTCATCCCTGCTTCAGTAAGCGCAACAGTACCATTGACACAACCTCCGGTTATTTCTACCGTATTATCGGCCATCACAGTGTTCAAAGTGCCAATAAGCAACAGAGAAACAAATGCCGCCAGCTTTGAGTGAATTGTAAATATTTTATTTTTCATAAGCATCTTTTATCAAGTAAATTTAACAGAAAACAAATAATTATGGGCGACTAGGATAAAGTCCTTCAACGCAAATTACATATCGTACCGGCAGATATGGTTGTCTGTTTTCATGAGCAGCACCACTACCAGCTGATTTAACCATCGCTGTATTGGTCGTACTGGCTGAAGTTGAATACTCTTTATCAAAGCTACCTGAATTAGCCGAGTAAGTTGTATTTGGTGAGCTACTGTTACCTGCTTCAGTGCTTACAAGAACCTCATGAGTATGTTGTGGCATTTGACTAAGATTTAAAGTGACAGTTTCAACACCTCCTTTTTGTCCCTGAGAGTAGGCTGACAATCCATCTCCTTGCCCTATGCCAAGTGGAACTCTGCCTCTTAAATCAGGTAGTGCGAAAGTTGTTCTACCGTCGCCACCGTAAGTTATGCCCAGTAATGAATACAAAGCCTGATATTGAATAATTTGCAACAATTGTCCGTTACAGTCTAACCACCCATCCTGAGTAAAAGTTATTGCAGTCATCTTGATGTCTCCGAGATAATCATCCTGTGCGAAAATTTTGTTCGCGCTATTAAAAGCTAAACCTGACAGGAGGAATAATGCAAAAATAAATCGTTTCATAATTGTACATTTTAACGGTGAATAAATATTTTAATATATTTTTTATTAACAAATCAATTTAAGAAGAACATAGTTGAAAAAATTTTATACTGATATCCTGAGAACCAAACTCACTTCCCTGCCGTTAATCTCCGATTTATTCCAGTCAATTTCAAGTAATATATTGTTTTTCAGATATTCGTACAATTTCAGACGCTCAAAAAGCGTGAAGTATTCAATTTCATTCGCAGTCTTTCTACATTTAAAGATTTTCGTAAAGTCTCTTTCTCCTTTGCTTAAATGCTTCGAGGCAATATCCGAATACACCAGTAACTCTATGAAATCCTGTATTTTATCACTTTCATATAAAGCATTGTGTTGCTCAATCAGTGAATTGAAAGGTTGATTTCTAACGATAAAATCCGATAATGATTTCACTCTGTTAGTCATTACTTCTATGGCAATATCTGCCAATAACGTAGGAAAATTAGAATCAATCAAAGTGAGATTTTGCTCCTGAAAACGATTTACGAACCTTATAAACTCCAACTGAGATTTTGCTCTCAACTCAGAAAATTCCCGTACATTATAATCTTCTCTTATGCAGTAAATAATATTGTAAGTAGCAAATATCAGATTCTTTAGTTTAATAAACTCCCGATTATCATCTTCAAAAACCTGCTGGATATTGGGGTTAAAAAATGACATGAATTTAGGATTTGAATTCTAATTGTTCAAAATTTTCACAAAATTAACACAATTATTTAATATATCAAAGTATGTCCTTTAAAGTTATTAATTTAAGAAACTTTCATTCAAGTGAAAAAGATGAATTTTATCAATGCTATTATCTATATAATACTTATATTCATTGAGTATCATTACATATTTAAAAAATATGTCGCAAAACAAATAGAATTAGGTGATAGTTTATAAAAAAACAAGTAAAAATAGCGTAAGGGATTATTAGATTAGGTTGAGTAATATTACAAGTTTTTGTAAATGAATTTCATATATGTGCAGTTTACTTTTTTAGACTTAAAAAATAATCAATTTAATTCTCTCTAATAAGTCCTTACAATTTTATAACTTTGCACACCAAAACTTTAGACATAAAGTATGTGTTATTTAGTCGCGAATTAATTTCTAATCTCATAAAAGGCAAATTAGAATAATGGATTTTAAATATGATATAATAGTTGTCGGTGCTGGTCATGCGGGAAATGAGGCGGCAACCGCAGCAGCTAACATGGGTTCAAAAACGTTGCTCATCACCATGGACATGAATAAGATTGGCCAGATGAGTTGTAACCCTGCTGTTGGTGGTATTGCTAAAGGTCAAATCGTGCGTGAAATCGATGCTTTAGGGGGACAAATGGGTATTGTTACCGACCGTTCTGCCATCCAATTTCGTATGCTTAACAGATCAAAAGGTCCTGCAATGTGGAGTCCTCGTTCGCAAAGTGACCGCCATCGGTTTATACAGGAATGGATACATACCGTATCAAACACTGAAAATTTATTCATTTGGCAGGATACTGTAACTCAATTGAGGATTGAAAATGGTGAAGTGACCGGAGTTATCACAGCACTCGGAATAGAAATGAA